>JBLMXO010000145.1:0-2977 GCA_050257815.1 Actinomycetota bacterium | reverse complement strand
GTGTAGCGCGCGAATGGCTTTGCTATCTTGCGGCCCGACGTTGCGGCTCGCGAGCAAGCCATACTAAATCCTTTGGACGCGGGGACCGTTAGAGGCTCGGCTAGGGCCTCGCGCTGACGATCGAGAGGTGACACATGACGCTTCAGCTTGGCGAGACCGCCCCCGATTTCGAGGCCGACACGACCGAAGGCCATATTCGCTTCCATGACTGGCTCGGCAATTCGTGGGCGGTGCTCTTTTCTCACCCCAAGGATTTCACGCCGGTTTGCACCACCGAGCTCGGCTACATGGCGCGCATCAAGCCGGAGTTCGACAAGCGCGGGGTGAAGATTATCGGGCTCAGCGTCGATCCCATCGACCGCCACGCCAAATGGGCCGAGGACATCAAGGACACGCAAGGGTTCGCGCCGAACTTCCCCATGATCGGTGATCCCACGCTCGCGATCTCCAAGCTCTACGGCATGTTGCCGGCGAGCAGCGGCGGAAGCTCGGAGGGACGCACGGCGGCCGACAATCAGACGGTGCGCAATGTGTTCGTCATCGGCCCCGACAAGAAAGTAAAGCTGATCCTGGTTTACCCCATGACCACGGGCCGGAACTTCGACGAGGTCTTGCGTGTCATCGACTCTCTCCAGCTCACCGCCAAGCATCGCGTGGCCACGCCAGCGAACTGGAAGGAAGGCGACGACGTGATCATCGCGGGCTCGGTCACCGACGATGAAGCGAAGAAGATCTATCCCGAGGGTTGGAAAGCGCCGCGGCCCTATATCCGCATCGTGCGCCAACCCCGCTAACACACATAGCGTCCATGACCAATCTGTGACACTCGGCGCGCCGACTGTCACAAATGACAGTAATTGCCGCAAAATTCGATTGGCGGTAGCCACCCAACTCGCGCTAAAAATGATGTACACGGATTATATCGATCCTGTGAACAACAAGGCGCACGGCGAGGCAGACCGGGAAGCGCCAGGGGCAGGGATTTATGACCAATTCAGGCGACTCGGGTGCATCCGGGGCGGCGCAGATGCACGCGAAACGGCCAAGAGAATTGGCGATCAAATCGCGCCGCTGATCAGGCTCGCGCGATCGAGCAAATTCGACTTTCTCGCTTATCTCTTGGCAATGGCGCTCAAGGAATCGCGGCGGCTCTCAGGGCATTGATGAGCGGCGATCCAAAATGCCCGAGCGCTGATCCAAGGTGACATTACCAGAGCCGCTGCTAGCATTGCGGTCATGGCACTTCCGAAGACGCCCGCTCTGGCGACCGACTGCGTCATCTTCGATGACAAAGGACGCGTCCTCCTCATTCGCCGTGGGAACCCGCCATTCAAGGGCACTCATGCCCTGCCAGGTGGGTTCGTCGAAATCGGCGAGACGGTGGAGGAGGCGTGCCGGCGCGAGGTGCGCGAGGAAGTGGGCCTCACGGTCGACGATCTCCGCTTGATCGGCGTCTATTCCGACCCGGCGCGCGATCCGCGAGGGCACACGGTGAGCGTTGCCTTTCTCACCGTCCTGCCGGGTGCAAGTGCGCCAAAAGCCGGGTCTGATGCTAAGAGCGTGGAGTGGGTCCACGATTGGCGAAATCTGCCTCTTGCTTTCGACCATGCGCAGATTCTCGCCGATGCCGAGATGCTGGCCAGCGGCAAGCCGGGGAAAGGTGAAGGCTAGGCGCTAGGCGATTGTTGCCCTATCTAGGCTCTGGATGGAGCCGCCAATGAACGAGAGTGCCAGCCCTGAGGTGTTCGCCGCCGTCGAGCAATCACAAGAGCTTGCAAAAGTGGGAGAATTTGGCCGGATCGGCGTGCTCCTCGTCAATCTCGGCACGCCCGATGCCACTACCTATTGGGCCATGCGGCGCTACCTCAAGGAGTTCCTTTCGGATCGCCGGGTGATCGAGGTCGATCGCGTCCTCTGGTGGTTCATCTTGAACTTCATCGTGCTGGTGAAGCGGCCATTGGCTAGCGGTGCCAAGTATCGCTCCATTTGGAATAAGGAACTCGACGAATCGCCGCTCTTCACCATCACACGGAAGCAGGCCGAGAAGGTCTCGGCCGCGCTTTCGGCGCGGAGCAACATCCGCGTCGATTGGGCGATGCGCTATGGGAATCCCACTATCACGTCCCGTGTCGAAGCGCTGGTCGCGCAAGGTTGCGATCGACTGATTGCCTTCCCGCTCTATCCGCAATATGCGGCGGCGACCACCGCGACTGCTAACGACAAGGTGTTCGATGCGCTGAAGACGCTCCGTCTGCAGCCGGCGCTCCGCACCGTGCCGCCATATCCCAAGGACGAGGTCTATATCGCGGCGCTTGCGCGCTCGATCACTGTGCATCTCGCGGGTCTCGATTTCGAACCTGAAGCGATCCTCGCTTCGTTCCACGGGCTGCCACAGGATTATGTTGATAGGGGCGACCCCTATCAGTGCCAATGCATGGACACGGTGGATGCACTACGGGAGGCGCTTGGGCCCGTCGGCGCCAAGCTAAAACTCACCTTCCAGTCGCGCTTCGGCCGTGCCGAGTGGATCAAGCCGTATACCGACAAGACTGTCGAGGCACTGGCGCGCGACGGCGTCAAGAAGCTCGCCATCGTCTGCCCTGGCTTCGCTGCCGACTGTATCGAGACGCTGGAAGAGATCGCGCAAGAGAACAAGGACATCTTCCTCGAACATGGGGGTGAGCGGTTCAGCTACATTCCTTGCCTCAATGACAGCGACGAGGGAATCAGAGTGCTCGTGCATCTCATCGAGCGCGAGCTCGAGGGCTGGGTGTAGGCACGCCGAGATCAGGCGCGCGAGGAAGAAGTTCTGACGCCATGAAATCTGCTCTCCTCGCGCGATTGTGCTGCCTCATTGCTTTGCTCGCGGGCGTGCCCGCATTTGCCGCCGAGGCCGAGCAGAAAGCGCATGCACCCTCGACCTATGTCTCGGTCGCGGGTGCACCGGGCGACGGCGAGCAAGCGCTTGCCGCCGCGC
>JBLMXO010000144.1:0-4823 GCA_050257815.1 Actinomycetota bacterium | reverse complement strand
GGCCCGATCAGCGCGGTGATATCGTTGCGGCCGACCTCGAAGGAGACATCGTCGATGGCGACCAACCCACCGAAGCGCATGGTGAGGTGCTCGACCTTGAGCAGGGGATTGTGGTGCCACGGCTTCATGCGCGGCCTTCTTTGACGAGGTCCTTGGAGATGGCATGCGCTTTTTTCAGCACGATGGTCGGCGAGCGCGAACCCACGATGCCGCGTGGGCGCCATACCATGATCGCCACCATGGCGATGCCGAACAGGAGCATGCGGTAGAGCGCGGGATCGAAGCCCTGACCGAACACATCCTGTAGCCAATCGGTATGGCGCAGCGCCTCGAAGCCTCCGATCATGACAATTGCCGCAATGGCCACGCCGAGTTGGCTACCCATGCCGCCGAGCACGACGATGGCGAGGATGATGGCGGATTCGATGAAGGTGAAGCTCTCGGGGCTGATGAAGCCCTGGCGCGTGGCGAAGAAACTTCCCGCAAGCCCACCGAATAGCGCGCCGGTGGCAAAGGCGGTGAGCTTGGTGATGGTGGTGTTGATGCCGAGCGAGCGGCAGGCGATCTCGTCCTCGCGCATCGCCTCCCAAGCGCGCCCGATGGGAAGGCGGCGGAGCCTCAGCGTCACGAGATTGGTGATCAGCGCGAGCCCGAGGATGACGTAATAGAGGAAGATGATGCCTTGCAGCGGGTCGTAGCGAAGGTCGAAGAAGCTGGCGAAGGTGACAGGCCCCGCCGCCGTGAAGGGGAGGCCGAAGAAGGTCGGCTTGGGGATGCCCGAGATGCCGTTGGGCCCGTTGGTGACGTCGGTCCAGTTGAGCAGAACGATGCGCACGATCTCGCCGAAAGCGAGCGTGACGATGGCGAGATAGTCGCCGCGAAGCCTGAGCACCGGGAAGCCGAGCACGACGCCCCAGAGTGCCGCTGCCGCGCCCGCGATGGGCAAGCACATCCAGAAGCCGAAGCCGAAATGCGTCGCAAGCAGCGCGAAGACATAGGCGCCGACCGCATAGAAGGCGACATAGCCGAGGTCGAGCAGGCCGGCCAAGCCCACAACGATGTTGAGCCCCCAGCCGAGCATCACATAGGTCAGCACGAGGATCGACAGATCGAACAAGTAGCGGAGTGGGAGCCCGAGATGGAATGCCTTGTCGAGCAGGTAGGAGCAGAGCGGGAACAGGATGGCGAAGGCGATGCCGCCGACGGTGAAGATGCGACCGTAAGGCAAATCGGGGAAGAAATAGACGATGGCGCGCCGCACTGCGCCGATGAAGAGGAAGCCGAGCACAAGCGCTGCGATCAGCACGAAGGCTGGCGCCCACACAATGCTCGCCACGATCAGCGTAAGGGCCGCGACGCCGGCGACCGTGCCGAGCACGGTCAGATCGCGTCGGTCGAAGCGTTCTCTGGTGAACAGCTTCGCGAAGGGCGTGGTGATCGGGTACTCGGCCTGCCAGACGAACAGGCTGAGAAAGAGCCTGCCGGCCACGACGATGCCGACCACGACGGCAAGCAGCACCGGGCGGGATCTGAGCGTAAGCCCCGTGACATTATCGACCGTGCGTTCGCCGAGGAGGAGACAGAACAGGAGGAAGGCAATCACGCCGGCGGTAAGCGCGTCGCCGACGGCAGCCTGGAGCCGCTGGCTGAACGATTTGCCGGGCTCGGCCAAGGGGGTCAAACCTTCTCCACCTCAGGACGGCCAAGCAGACCGGTCGGGAAGAAGATGAGTACGATGGCGAGCATCGAGAAGGCCGCCACGTCCTTGTACTCAATGGTGAAATAGGCGGACCAGAACGTCTCGATCAAGCCGATGACAAGCCCGCCAAGCATGGCGCCGGGGAGCGAGCCGATGCCGCCGAACACGGCGGCGGTGAAGGCTTTGATGCCGGCAACGAAGCCGATGTAGAAGTCGATCACCCCGTAATAGAGAAGGTAGAGCAGGCCAGCGACCGCGGCGAGCGCTGCACCAAGTACGAAGGTGAGCGAGATGGTGCGGTCGACATTGACGCCTGAGAGCGAGGCCATGAGCCGGTCCTGTTCGCAGGCGCGCTGCGCGCGGCCGAGCGGCGTGCGGGCGATGATCAGCCAGAACGCGACCATCAGCACGAGCGTCGTCACCACGATTAAAATTTGAATGTTGGAGAGGATGACCTCGAAGCCGCCCTGCTGGAATAGCTCGTAGCCGCCTGTGACCACAGGCTGGAGCGGCTTCACCCGTGCGCCTTGCGACACCTGGATGAAATTCTGCAGCACGATCGACATGCCGATGGCCGTGATCAGCGGTGCGAGCCGGAAAGATTCGCGCAACGGCCGGTAAGCGATGCGCTCGACCGTCCAGCCCCAGATCGCGGTCAGCGCCATGGCGATGATGAGCACGAGGAGAAGCGCGAGGGGGACGAGCGTCAGTCCGAGGCTCATCAACAGGAGAAAGGCGATCAACGCGATGAAGGCGCCCACCATGAAGATGTCGCCATGGGCGAAGTTGATCATGCCGATGATGCCATAGACCATGGTGTAGCCGATGGCGATGAGCCCGTAGATCGAGCCGAGTGCGATGCCGTTGATCAGCTGCTGTAGGAAATAGGCCATGGCTTGAGCCTGCCTCGCCTTCCCCCGAAATGGGCTTGCAGACAAAGAGATGCGGGCTCCGCCGCCCGCGTGCGATCTCTTCTTAGCAAGAAGGTCTTCCCCCGTACAACGCCGCGTAAAGGGCAAGGAGCCCAAGATTACAGCAAGAGGTGGGAACCGTCGCAAAACGGCGGATCGCCCGTGTCTTTGCAGCCGCACAGAAGCGCCGTCTCGCTTCGCTCGGCGGTGAACATGAGCGGCTCTATGCCAGTGCCCTCATGCGAGCCGTCGCAAAAGGGCTGTTTCTTGCTCCGCCCGCAGCGGCACCACGCGTAGCGTCTGCCGGCTTGGAGCTCGACCTGGTATGGGCTGAGCTGCGGTCGCTCTGGCTCTGACATTGGCGCTTTCCCAGCAAGAGGCTCTTCTGGCCTGATCTCGCCCCTCCTTAGCCAATTCGTCGCGGGCGCACAAGGAACCGAGGATGTCGCGGTGAAGGCGCTAACCGCCGCGAACCTAGGACCAGACGCTGTTAATTCACTGGGAATCTGTTCGCCGCAAGATCGAGCTCGAGCGATTCGAGACGAAGGGTCGCGCGAGCGGCAAGGTGCTGCAAAAAGACTTGAGTCGATGGCTCAACCGGACCATAGAGGGCAAAAAGCCGGATCGGTGCGGAATCGCGCCGATTGCACAATCGCCCGCGCGAGGCTCTCCGGCCGGGGACGGATAGCGACCAAGGCGCCGTTGGAGGCCGTCCATGGCTGAGTTGATCTACGCGAGCTTGGCTCTCGCTGCCCTCTTCGCGCTGGCGATGAATCGCGCGCCGCTGTGGCTTTGGGCGCTTTACGTCGCGACGTTCACCTTCACCGCGCAGATGGGCGTCGTGCACGGCAATCTGCACTGGCCGATGTTCCCCTGGTGGTCGTTTCTTGGCTGGCTCGCTGCAGCGCTTCTCTTCATGGCGAGCTTCCCCGAACTCAAACGAAAATACATTACGCTTCCCGCCTACGGCGCGTTGAAGGGCGCGATGCCTACCATCTCCGAGACCGAGCGCGAGGCGCTTCAAGCCGGGACAGTGGGCTGGGACGCGGAGCTGTTCAGCGGCAGGCCCGACTGGTCGAAGCTTCGCAGGGTAGCGCCGATCACGCTCACCGCCGAGGAGCGCGCCTTCCTCGACGGCCCGACGGACGAGCTTTGCAAACGGCTCAACGATTGGCGCATACGCCATGAGTTGCACGACGTCCCCGACGACATCTGGCGCTTCGTCCGCGAGAACGGCTTCCTCGGCATGCTGATCTCGCGCCCGCATGGCGGGCTTGGCTTCTCGGCTCAGGCGCAGTCGCTCGTTATCGGCAAGATCTCATCGCGCAGTCCCGATACTGTCACCATCGTCATGGTGCCGAATTCGCTTGGACCCGGCGAGCTGATCGAGAAATACGGCACCGAAGCGCAGAAGGAGCACTTCCTGCCGCGGCTTGCCAAGGGCGAGGAGATTCCCTGTTTCGCGCTGACCGGCCCATTCTCCGGCTCGGACGCCGCCTCGATGCGCGACATCGGCGTGGTGACCAATGGCACGCATGAGGGCAAGGAGACGCTCGGCGTCAAGCTCTCCTGGGACAAGCGCTATATCACGCTCGCGCCGAACGCGACCCTGCTTGGGCTCGCCTTCCGTCTGTTCGACCCCGAGAACCTGCTCGGGCGCGGTGAGGATATCGGCATCACGCTTGCGCTGGTGCCGACCAATCATCCGGGCGTCGAGATCGGCAGACGCCATCTCCCGGCGGGGGCGGCCTTTCCCAACGGACCGACACGTGGCCGCGACGTCTTCATCCCCATCGATTGGATCATCGGCGGGTCCGAGCGGGCCGGGCAGGGCTGGCGCATGCTGATGGCGTGCCTTGCCGCGGGCCGATCCATCTCACTCCCCGCGACGAGCGCGGCGGCCACCAAGGCGCTGCTCAGAACAACCACGGCCTATGCTCGCATCAGGAAGCAGTTCAGCCTGCCGATCGGCTTGATGGAAGGCGTGGAAGAGCCGTTGGCGCGCATGGCCGAGTCCGCTTACGAGCTTGAGGCCGCCCGTGCCGTCACCGCCTCGATGGTCTCTGCCGGCGAGAAGCCTGCCGTCATCTCAGCGCTCCTCAAATATGTCTCGACCGAGCGCATGCGCGCATGCGTGAACGATGCTCTCGACATTCATGGCGGGCGCGGCATTTGCGACGGGCCTTCGAACTATATCCAGGGCGCCTACCAGA
>JBLMXO010000143.1:0-5261 GCA_050257815.1 Actinomycetota bacterium | reverse complement strand
CCGACAGGCTCGGGTTGGTCATGAAATAATCCTGGGCACTGAAGGGTTCCTGGTCCTGAGTCGGATAAATGCGCTCCGAGCTGCCATCGGGCTTCACCCGCCAGCTCTGCAGATTATCCTTGAGGTTCGCCACCATGATCTGGTCGAGGATCTGCTCGTGCACCGTCGGATTGAGGATCGGAGCCATGGCCTCGACGCGGCGGTCGAGGTTACGCGGCATCATGTCGGCGGAGCTGATATAGACCACCGCCTTACGATTCGGAAGGCCATGGCCGGCGCCGAAGCAATAGATGCGCGAATGCTCGAGGAAACGGCCGACGATGCTCTTCACGTGGATGTTCTCGGAGAGACCCGGCACGCCGGGGCGCAGGCAGCAAATGCCGCGCACGACGAGATCGGTCTCGACACCGGCCTGGCTTGCCTCATATAGCGCATCGATGATCTCGGCATCGACCAGCGAGTTCATCTTCATCCAGATCGCGGCCGGACGTCCGGACTTGGCGTGGTACATCTCCTCCCGGATATGGTCGAGGATGCGCGCCCTGATGCCATGTGGCGATACCGCCATGGCCTCGAGCTCAGCCGGCTCGGCATAACCCGTCACATAATTGAAGATGCGCGAGACGTCCTGGCCGATGATCCGGTCGGCCGTGAAGAAGGAGAGGTCCGTGTAGATCTTGGCGGTGACTGGGTGATAGTTACCGGTCCCAACGTGGCAATACGTGATGAGCTCGCCGCGCTCGCGGCGCACGATCAGGCTGAGCTTGGCATGGGTCTTGAGCTCGAGGAAGCCATATACGACTTGGACGCCGGCGCTTTCCAGATCGCGCGCCCATTTGATGTTGGCTTCCTCGTCGAAGCGCGCCTTGAGCTCGACCACCGCGGTGACCGACTTGCCGGCCTCGGCCGCTTCCTTGAGCACCTCGATGATGGGCGAGGTCTTGCTCGTGCGGTAGAGCGTCCATTTGATCGCGACCACATCTGGATCGGCCGCCGCCTGCTTGAGGAACTGGAGCACGACGTCGAACGACTCGTAAGGGTGATGGACGACGATGTCCTTCTTGCGGATGGCTGCGAAGCAATCACCGTGATGCTCGCGGATGCGCTCGGGGAAACGGCTGACGAAGGGCTCGAATTTGAGCTCGGGCCGCTCGGGCACGATGAGCTGATTGGTGTCGGCGAGCCCGATCAAGCCCTTCTGCACGAAGCTCTCGCGCTCGGAGACTTTGAGCTCCTGCATGACGAAGCGCTGCAGCCGCGATGGCATGGTCGCCTCGATCTCGAGCCTGATCACTGATCCGCGACGCCTCCGTTTCAGCGCGGACTCGAACAGCCGCACCAGATCTTCGGCCTCTTCCTGCACCTCGATGTCGCTGTCGCGCAGCACCCGGAACGCACCCTGGCTGCGCACCCGATAGCCGGGGAAGAGGCGCGACACGAAGATGCCAACGACCGTCTCGAGCCTGATGAAGCGGATCGGCTCCTTGCCGTCGCCGCCGTCACCTTTGCCCGGCAGGCGGATGAAGCGCGTGAGCTGTGGCGGGATCGGCATCAACGCGTGCATGGCACGGAGCGAGCCCTCGCGTACCAGCTCAAGTCCGAGGGTGAAGCCGAAGTTGGGAATGAACGGAAAGGGGTGGGCAGGATCGACGGCGATCGGCGTCAACACCGGGAAGAGGTGATTGAGGAAATGATCCTCGAGCCAGGCACGCTCGTCGTCTGTCAGTTGGTCGGCGTGGAGCACATGAATGCCGGCATCGGCAAGAAGTGAGACGAGCGTGACCCAACATTCCTGTTGCTCGGCGGTCAACTCGGCCACGGCGCGGTTGATGCGGTCGAGCTGCTCGGCGGGCGTGAGACCGTCCACGCTCGGCGTTTCGATGCCGGTGACCACTTGGCCGCGCAGACCCGCCACGCGCACCATGTAGAACTCGTCGAGATTGTTGGCCGAGATGGAGAGGAAGCGAAGCCGCTCAAGCAACGGATGGCGCTCGTTCTCCGACTCTTCGAGCACCCGCCGGTTGAAATCGAGCCAGGACAGTTCGCGGTTGAAAAAGCGGCTCGGGCCCATGCCGGCAATGGCTGGACTGAGCGGAATTCGCTCGATCTGCTCTGGCAGGCTCATTGCTTAACCTCTTGAAAACCAAACACTTCCTCTCGCCCACGTCAGGCAGGCCGCACGAGGAGAAAATCTACTCCAGGAACTGTATCACTACCGTTACGGCCTAAGCCAATCCGGTCTCCTCTGGCGCTCCGCACGCCGCCAAAACCTCCGTGACGAGCTGGCGGTTGATCTTCCGGCCCGTCGCAAGCGCCAGCCGGTCAACCGCTTCGACGGCGGCGGCGGCGGCGGCGAGCGAGCGGTCGATATTGAGGGCAAGGAACTCCAGCACCTTGGGCTCGACCTTGAGCTGCCGGTCTGCAAACTGCTTGAGCAGCACGGTCTTGAGCAGCGCCTCGTCAGGCGCTCCAATCTCGACCGCCGGGACCGCCTGAAGCCGCGAGATGAGGTCCGGCAGCGCAATGCCCCAATTTCTCGGAGCGCTCCGCGCCGTGATCAGCACATAGAGGCTCTTCTCACGCGCGAGATTGAGCAGGTGAAAGAGAGCTTGCTCATCGTAAGTCCCGCGATCGGCATCCTCGGCAATGAGAGGAGCCCCCCCTCCTATCGTCTCGATCAGCCCGATATCGAGGGCCGAAGGTTCGAGCGCATGCGCGCCCGAGAGCGCCTGGAAAACACGGGCGAGATGCGTCTTCCCGCTTGCCGGCGGTCCGATCAGGAGTTGCACGCCGGCCTGCCAGCCGGGCCACGAGTCTATCAGCTCCACCGCAGCGAGATTGCAGTCGCTGACCAGGAAGTCTTCAGCACCGAGCGCCGCGCGATGGGGCAAGTCGAATGTGAGCTGAGCGAGGGTCACGAAGCCCTAGCTCGCGGACGCTGCGGCTCAGCATGCCTCTTCCCCGTGGCGTGGTGCTTGTGCACCACGCGCGGCTCAGGCTTCGGCTCGTAGCTCGCCATATGTCTGAGCCATTCGATGAAATAGGCCGCAGCCGACAGGATGGTGAGCGTACCCGTCACCCAGACAAGAAATTGGACGATCTGCTGGAGCCCAAGGCCCAACCCAAGCTCCGCAAGCACGAGCCCTGCGAGCACAATTTGCGAAAAAGTGTTCGCTTTGCTGATCAGAAGCGGCTGCATCGAAAGTGGCCGTGACAGCATCCAGGATAGCACCACAGCGCCAACGATGAGGATGTCGCGGCTAACCACTGCGATCACGAGCCAGACGGGCAGCTGTCCGGCTAGCCCGAGCGTGACGTAGATGCTGACGAGAAGGGCCTTGTCGGCGATCGGGTCAAGATAAGCGCCAAGCTCGGTGTTCCAGTTGTAGCGCTTGGCGAGGAACCCGTCGGCGCCGTCGGAAAGGCCCGCGAAGAGGAACAGCAGGAAGGCCGCGAGCATCTCATGGGTTATGATCAGCCACACAACCAGCGGAACGAGCACGATCCGCAAGAGCGTGAGGCTGTTCGGGATATTCACGTAGCACTCCTTCTGGATGCTGGGAACGCTGTCGCGCCGCCAAGCTCCGCCTAAGATTTTATCAGATTCGAGGCCCATCCGTGACCGTGTGGACGGGCTTCGTCCTCGCTATTTCGCGTGAAGCACGAAGGTTCCGTCCTTTTCGTCCAGCGCAAAACCGCTCTGACCAAGCTCGGTCTGCAATTTGCCCAGCGAGCCCGCATAGTCGAAGGTGATCGAGGCGGCGCGGGCCGAAAGCGCATTGACCTCAAGCGCCTGGATTCCGGCAACTTGCATCAACCTCGCCCTGATTTCCTGCCAATCCTTGAGCCCAGTGAACTGCACCACGGCCTGGACATTGCGCGGCACCTCGGCCGCTCCAGTCTGCGACGGCGTCTGTTCGTTGCCGGCGCCTTCCGCCTTTGCCTCGTCCGGCGCCGGCGCTGGAGGCTCCTGTGTCACTTTCCAACGATTCTCGATGATGCCGAAGGCGACTTCGGCCGCGGCGCGCGCGGCGTCCTTGGCGCTGCCATTAAAGCTGTCGGCATGGCCATAGTTGATAGGACCGACACTGTCGGCGCCAACGAGACGCGTCGTGAACTTACCGCCCTCCGCGCCGCCGACGGCGACCACGAGCGGAGCATAGCTATACTCTGACTGCATCAAGGCGAAGGCCTGAGCGTCGCCCCCGAGCACGGATTTCACCACGTCTGCAGTGAGGTCGGGGCGGGGCTTGAGGATCGTCGCCGGGGTGACGCTATGGACGAGATCAAGCCCCTCCCAGGCCTGCTTCCAGCCTTCCGCACCCTCGTTCTTCACGCTGTCACCGTCGAGCACAAGCGGCAGAATCGAGATCGCCTCAGCCCGGGCTTCGCTATAGGGAATGTTCTGGCTGTCGAGGAGCTGCTTCACCGCCGCGCTGTTGAAACTGACATCGAGGCTCGCGAGATAGCGCGTGGCAGAATTCCGCTCGCTGCGGATGGAGACGCTCTCGACCATATCGTCGACATTTTGCTGGCTGAGATCGGGGAGCTGGACATAGGCGCTGACCGGCATCAGCCGCTTCAGTACGACGGTGAGGGCATCGCGCTCGGCGCCCTCCATGCCCTTGGCCTTGGCGGCCACGGCGTCTTTGTCGGTGGCATCCACCGAGACGTTGGCGACGATGTAAAGCGGATCCGCAGCAAGTGCGTTGGGCGCAAGACCCGCGAGCGCCAGCGCCCCGAGGAGAGCAACGCAAACGGCGCTCAATGCGCCATACCCTAGCGTCAACCGCGCCATGTCGAACTCTGAGGCGATATCCGACTCCTAAACGGTGGGAATATGGCCGACAAGCGACCTTTCCGCCTTGACGGGCCTTTCAAGCCGCGATTGTTATGCCACATCGCCTGAACCCCCATAAAGAGTGGCGGAGCGTGCCCGCGACTTCCAGCAAATTGAACCGGCTGACATATCGGGACGCGGGCGTCGATATCGACGCTGGCAATGCTCTGGTGGGGGCGATCGGACCGCTTGCCAAGAGCACGAGGCGCAAGGGCGTGCTCGGCGCGATCGGCGGCTTCGGCGGCCTCTTCGATCTCAAGGCTTGCGGCTTCAGGGACCCGGTGCTTGTCGCGGCAACCGATGGCGTCGGCACCAAGCTGAAGCTTGCCATTGAGACCGGCCTGCATAAGGGAATCGGCATCGATCTCGTCGCCATGAACGTCAACGACCTCGTGGTGCAGGGCGCAGAGCCCCTTTTCTT
>JBLMXO010000142.1:0-13294 GCA_050257815.1 Actinomycetota bacterium | reverse complement strand
CACCGGTCGCCAGCAGGCCGACGGCCGCGTTCACGATGGCCTTTTCGTCAATGACGTGTCCCAGCGGTCGGTAGTCGTTACCGCTCCACCCGATTTCGCTCAGCCGATGAACTGCCGCGCGGGTCAGCGCCTGTCTGAGCTTGGTTCCTGGATTGACGAAGGCCGCGCCGGGGATATGCAGGCCCATGACCTCCATCATCATCTGATTTGAATTGGCCGTGCCGTAAAAGGTGCAGGTGCCGGCGCCATGATAGGACGCAGCTTCGGCCTCGAGCAGCTCGTCTCGGCCTGCCTTGCCTTCGGCATAGAGCTGGCGAACGCGCTGCTTCTCCTTGTTTGCAAGTCCCGAGGGCATCGGGCCCGCCGGGATCAGAATCGCGGGCAGGTGCCCGAAGCGGAGCGCCCCAATGAGAAGCCCAGGCACGATCTTGTCGCAGATGCCGAGCAATGCGGCGGATTCGAACATGCCGTGGCTGAGCGCAATCGCGGTGGAGAGAGCAATGGTGTCGCGACTGAACAGCGACAGTTCCATGCCCTTCTGACCTTGAGTGATACCATCGCACATCGCTGGCACGCCTCCGGCGACTTGCGCGGTGGCGCCAACTTCGCGTGCGAACAGCTTGATCTGATCGGGATAGCGTCCGTAGGGCTGATGTGCGGACAGCATGTCATTATAGGCGGTGACGATGCCGATGTTCATCGCGCGGCCATTGCGGATCGCCGTCTTGTCCTCGCCTGCCGCGGCGAATCCGTGGGCAAGGTTTCCGCAGCTCAGAGTTGGCCGGTCGACTCCCGATTCACGCTCGCGGGCGATCAGGTCAAGATAGGCACTGCGCGTGCGGCGCGAGCGGTCGATAACGCGCTCAGTCACGGCTTCGATTGCAGGATGAAGATTCATCACGCGCACCAGCGAATGTCGATTGGCGCTTTGGCGTCCGCCAGTACGCGCCCAATGGGAGTTTGTGACTGAGAGCCCTCATCTAGGGCGCGCTGCAAGACGGTGCGCTTCTCGGGTCCGGTCAGCGTGAGCAAGATGGAGCGCGCCGAGGCGATCGCGGGGCCGCTCAAGGTTACGCGTGCGACGGGAGCCTCGGGGGGCAGAGGATCCGGCAGCACCCCGAGGGCTCTCCGGGCAGGGGGTCCGTCAAGCGCATCCTCGTAATCGGGACCGGGGAAAATCGAAGCCGTATGGCCGTCTTCGCCGACGCCGAGCCATACGAGATCGGGCGGCCATCTGAGATCAGAAAGCCGCGCGTTCGCCAACACGCCGGCATCCGCATAATCGGTGACCTCATCGCCGACCATCGGCACGATCTGGGCACCTTTCGGCAGGAAGTGCCGGGCGATGAGGGCGAAATTGCTGAGGGGACTCATGGCCGAAACGAGGCGGTCATCTGTGGGAACGATCGTTACACGGCCCCAATCTATGGCGGTATCGGCAAGGCGTTCGAACGCGGGGACGGGTGACCGCCCTCCGGGAATGGCAATGAGCGCCTCTCCTCGCGCGTCACATGCGTCGGCAATGACCTCGCCGACACGGTCCGCCACCGCAGCGGCAAAATCCGTCGGGCTATGATAGTCGTGCCATTCGGCCTCAATCATTCCACGTCACTCCGTCACGCTTAGCCAGGGCGGTTGCATCAACGGGACCCCATGTGCCCGCGGCATAGGATTGAGCCCGCACCTGAGCTGCCGCCCAACCATCGCGGATCGCGTCTATCCACTCCCATTGCGCTTCGATTTCGTCTCGACGCACGAACAGGGTCGGATCGCCCTCGATGAAGTCGAGGAGCAAGCGTTCATAGGCGATCCGCCGGCGCACGCCGGCAAAGGCGCTGGTGAGCGAGAGATCGAGCGGTACCTCGCGCAGCCGAATGCCGTCGCGGTCAAGGCCCGGCTCCTTCGCCATCACTAACAACCGAATGCTCTCTTCCGGTTGCAGGCGGATGATGAGCTTGTTCGGCTTGGCTAGTGCACCCCTGGCCTCGAAGATCGAATGGGGGACATTCTTGAACTGAATGAAGATTTCCGACTGGCGATTGGGCAATCTCTTGCCCGTCCTCAGATAGAAGGGCACGCCTCTCCATCGCCAATTGTCGACATGAGCCTTGAGCGCAACGAAGGTCTCGGTGCCCGACGGCCCGCCTAGCTCATCGACATAGCCTGGGACCGTCTCACCGCGGACGACACCCGCGACGTATTGACCGATGACGCTGTGTATTGCGGCGGTTGCTTCGTCGATGGGCCGCAGCGAGCGCAGCACCTTGACCTTCTCGTCGCGCACTTCGGTGGCATTAAAATGTGCCGGCGGCTCCATCGCAACAAGTGCAAGGAGTTGGAGCATGTGGCTCTGCACCATGTCGCGCAGCGCTCCGGCTTCGTCGTAGAAGGCGCCGCGGCCCTCCAGCCCCACAGTCTCGGCCACGGTAATTTGCACATGATCAATACCGCTCGAATTCCACAGCGGTTCGAACAGGCGATTGCCGAAGCGAAGCGCCAATAGATTCTGCACCGTCTCTTTGCCCAGGTAATGATCGATGCGAAACGTCCGCTCCTCAGGAAAGGCGTCGAGCACGGCGTCGTTGATGTCTCGGAACGAGGGGAGATCATGGCCGAGCGGCTTCTCGAGACCGATGCGCGCCGTCGCTGCGGTCAGCCCGCTCAATCTCAGTCCGGCAATTGCTGATTTGAACAGGGAGGGAGCGACGGAGAGCAAGGCCGCGATTGTCTGATCCCCACCGTTAATGACGGCCTTAGACAGACCTTCGAACGACTGGGGCGTTGACGCATCCACGGGAACGTAGCGAAGGCGCTTGAGGAATTCCGTGTTGGTGCTGGATGAAGGATTTTCCGGCAAATATTTCTTCAACGACTCTTCCGCCAGAGAGCGGAAGCCATCATCACTCATTTCACTGCGTGCAGCGCCCACGACTGTCAGCATCTGCGGAAGCAGACGGTCTGCATGCAGAGCGAATAAAGATGGCAGAAGCATACGCTGCGCCAAATCGCCCGTGGCGCCGAGCAGCAAAATAGAATCCGCGGTTGATGCCATTGGACTCCTAGAATCCGGGAAAGCCGCGGCGTCAACGGCGCTCTAACGTCGACCCTTGAGTGGTAGCCGCCGACCAAGCCAATGCGCATTGGAGGTGGAGAGATAACGCTCCATGGCGAGTTTTGTTGCTCTCAAAAGAGCCTCGCCGACCTCCGGCAAAAGAGTTTAGGCTATCAATCTGAGTTGTCCACCAAGACTCTCACTGCACGCTGCCGCGCTCGACGGTCAAAATTCGTTCATCCTCCAGTCGCGGGCAGCGCCCTGGATCGCGGTGAAAACCCGAGTTACTTGCGGGAGGCGGTCCATTATTTTCTGCTCCGCTTTTATCTCGACGGGCTATCGGGGTCGCACTGGCCGAGGAGTAGGTTGTCTCAAGACCAGAAGCGTTGCGCTTGATAAAATCTGTGCCACCGAGGGGGTGCTCCCCAAACGACCCTTACCGAGTTACCCATGTCTTGATGATGGTATGAAACCTTTCACCGCACCATTTCTTGCGCCCTTAGCCTGTGCGCTGCTCTCGCTCATATTCATCCCCGGCTCCGGCATCGGCGGATCAGAGCGCGCGCCTTTCCCTTCGCTCTATTCCAATGCCGACGTATTTACGGCGTCGATCCGGGCTGCCCAAGATATGCCAGTGTCTCATCGCCGGGTCTCTGGCCTGACCGTTCCCCATCACTTGCTGGCAGCCGACCTGATAGCTCGCGCCTTTCGCCTCGCCGGAGACAATCACTACGAAAAAATCGTCATCCTAAGCCCGGATCACTTTAAGAGGACACGGCGCGCCTTTGCCACGACACGCCGGTCGTTCGAGACAGTTTTCGGCAAGGTCGAGACCAGCGAAAAGGATGTGGCACAGATCCTCAACGACGCGAGCATTATCGAGGAATCTGACCTATTCGCCGACGAGCACGGAGTTGGCGCGCTGCTCCCCTTTGTGAAGCACTTCTTCCCGGATACGCCAATCGTCCCCATTGCTGTCTCGCTGGGATCCACGCGCGACGACTGGGAGCGCCTCATCGCCGACCTTAAGCCAGTGATAACCGAAAAGACGCTCATCCTGCAGTCTACCGACTTCTCCCACTATCTTCCGCAACATGAAGCGATTCAGCGTGACCAGGAAGTCTTGAACATCCTCGCGGCCGACGATGTCGATGCCGTCGCGAAGCTCAGACAGCCGGCGCATCTCGATTCGCGCGGCTCCCAGTACATTCAGATGAGGCTTCAGGAAGAGCATTTCCACACGCGGCCACTGGTTATCGCCAATTCGAACTCGCAAAGTTACGCTGACGAGGCTGCAAGCAGGACGACGAGCTATATCGTCCAGATCTATTCCTCACAAAACGCCGCCGCTGGTGTCGATCCGCCCGACCCATCTGCCGGGACAACCTATTGTTTCGCGGGAGATACATTCCTCGGGCGCCACGTTCGGGCTTTGCTATCACATCCCGAGCTGGCCGCACGTCTCCGTGACGCACTGCAAGCGCAACTGGCCGGCTGCAAGCTAGTGCTCAATCTCGAGGGCGTGATCGTTGAAGTCATGCCTGACAAACTCGGCCCGCTCAGCCTGGCGATGCCGAAAGCAACGACCCTCGACTGGCTCAAGGCTTTGAACGTCGTCGCCGTTAGCGTCGCAAACAATCACGCGAAAGACCTCGGCCAGGATGCCTTAGACAGGATGGTGGCAGACATTCAGGCCACGGGCATCAAGGTTCTGCGCGATGGCGAGGTGAAGGATCTCGGAGCATTTCGTGTCGTCGCTCTGACAGACCTCGACAGCGATTCAGTACCTCACTCGGATCGGATCGGTGAAAAGATCTTGCGCGAAGTTGGCCGTTCGGACGCGCTTCCGCCACTTGTGGCCTTCGTGCATTGGGGAACGGAATACCAAGCGTTTCCCGACAAGCGGCAACTCGCGCTCGCCGACGCTCTGCGTCGTGCGGGCATCTCGCTTATCGTCGGAGCGCATCCTCATCGTGCCGATACTGAGATTCAGGTTTTGGCGGGCGGGCAGACGGCCGTCGCCTACTCTTTAGGGAACTTTCTGTTCGATCAGCGCAGCGACCGTTCGTCGGGAGCAATCCTCGAGGTACGCTTCTTCCCGCAAGGCACATTCTTCGCGCGGCTTGTCACAATCCCCAACTTCTATGACGTGGCGCATCAGTCCGATTGAGCGGAGGGCGCGACGCGTTAGTAGAGCTTGACCGCCCGCGGCTTGAACAGAAGCAAATCGGCTTGTGGCGTGGCGATGATGCTGCCATCGGCCAATTGAAGCACGATCTTGAATTGATGATGCGACGACCTCGCGGCATCAAGGGTCAGGGCAAAGCGCTTATCCTCTTGCGCTTTGAGGCGCTCGCGATAGCTGAACGGGATACGATAGTTGCGCGCGTCGAGTCCAAGCATGACTGACGGCAGTTTGCGACTGACGGCCTCGGGCGCCCCATATTCGGCCACGGGCCCGACCACGAATGCCAGCACGGGAAGTTTGACGGAGATGGGCGATTGGCGATGTTGCAGGCTGCCTTGCGCATCGGCCCAGTCGTAGTCGATCACGCCGGAAACTTTGACGTACACATATTTGTCTTCGCTATACACCGCTTGACCAATTTCACCGAACAATCCAGTCCGCACCAGATTGGTCAGGCAGGCTGGTACTTGCTCATAGGATGGGCAAGGGTAGCGTGCCTCCGTCAAGCGGGACACATCGACGCCGGAACCTTGGAAACCCGGCAGCGTCGAGACCTCCTTCGCCTGATCGAATGTCCCCGCATCGATGACGAATGTCTGGCTCCCGCCACCAAATTGCTGGCCGAAGGAATAGGTGACTTTCGCGTTCTGCACCGCCCCCCATCCGTCATTGACGAAGGTGAACGTGGGGTCGAATGCGTCCTCGCCCTTGTAATAGGAGACCGACGTGATCTCGAGATATGGCTCCCAGTCGGTGTCGCTTTCGGCAACGTCGATGTAGCCGCCGACGATTTGGGCGTCGCGGTTCGCGTTGTTGACGACGTCGACCACCAGAAACGCCGGAGCGAACTGGGCCGGCTCAAGTAGCATGGTGTTTTCGTCGGCCGTTATGGTGCCGTCGCCCTTCCAGCGGGCCACGATCTCCGGTGCATCGAGACCGATCTGCACGGTGCCATCAGTCTTCGTCTCGCCATAGACGTAAGACTCCATTTCCGGGTCGCCCTCCTTGAACTGGGTATTCTTCGCTTGGTCGGTATAGAGGCTCATAGTGATGAGGCTTGTGTTTTGCGCGACCTCCAGCGGCGCAGCCTGGACCGTTGGCGGGCTTGAGCTGAGGGGGGAGAGCCCGAACGGCAGTCGTGCCGAGGCTTTGGCGACAAGCGCAGCCACGCGGCTGCCTTCGACCACGTCTCCGTTTGCGACGATATATGTCCCGCTGCCGTCAGGTTTGCCGGCCATGAAACGTCCGCGGTAGCGGTCACCCGTCCCATATTCGATGGCGCCTTCGCCATCCATGCGGCCGTCTTTCCAAGTCCCCTCATAGGTGAACCCAGAGCGGACTGAGAGTTTCCCCCATCCGTCGGGGCGGCCATTTTTTAACGTGCCCGTGTAAGTGCTGTAGCGGGCGCCATAGTCATAGGGCGAGGCACCCCGCCGGTACCAGATCAGCTCGCCCGAGCCGCTGACCGCACCGGCCGCTATGCCGCTCTCGTCTGCGGGCGACCAGTGAAACTCGAGACCGAGCTCAGAATGTGCGTCCCAAATCCGAAGACTCCGGCGCACAAGCTTGGCTGCGCCTGCATCCCACACGATCTCCGTCTTCTCTTGCCATTGGCCTGCAGCGCGCTGGGCGGCAATAGTCTCCGATGGCGAAAGGGTCCAGGCAAGAGCAAGGATCGCCAAGAGCAGACGGATACTGCTCTTGGCAAGGCATGCCTGGACGGTCTTGTGTCGCGACAACCGACTCTGCAACATCCTATCCCCCAAGCGCGCGCTGTTACCCTAATCTAAACCAAAGCTGTCCGTGCACGAAGAGGGCTGTCATACTTGACTAATCCATGATTAGAACGGCGCAAGGCCGGCGGCCTGTTGGGGCGAAGCATGGCCCGGGTTTTTGTTTCCCACTCTAGCCGCGACAACACCGTCGCCGCCGAGATCAAAGCCTGGCTCTCCAGCCAGGGCTTCGACAATGTTTTTCTCGATATTGACAAGCATTCAGGCATTCCGCCTGGGGCAAATTGGGAACGAATGCTCTATCAAGAGATCGACAGCTCCCACGCGGTCGTTCTGATCCTCACCCCCAACTGGCTCGACAGTAAGTGGTGCTTCGTGGAGTTCGCGCAGGCGCGCGCTCTCGGGAAGGCGATCTTTCCGGTCATTGTCGCACCAGGCGGCGAGCACTTCGTCGCTCCCGACATCCAGTACCTCAATCTTCTCCGCGATCGCCAGGGCGGCTTGGTGCGCCTGGCCCAAGAGCTCACTGAGATTGCACTCAACACCCAAGGCGGCTTCGCCTGGGACATCCACCGCCCGCCCTATCCTGGCCTCCTGTCTTTCGAGGCCGAGGATGCGGCCGTCTTTTTCGGCCGCGACGACGATATCCGCAGACTGATCGAGCGGTTGAATGCAAGACGGGTGCAGGGCAGTCCGAAGCTTGTGGCCCTGCTCGGAGCGTCGGGCTCGGGGAAGTCCTCGCTATTGCGGGCCGGCGTCTTGCCGCGTCTTGCGCGCGACAAACGCAACTGGATCGTGCTGCCGCCAGTAAGGCCGAGGCTCGATCCAATTGCCGAGATCGCGCGCGCGGCAACTGAGAAACTTGGGCATCTGGAGGAATGGTCGAATTGGCGAGAACGCCTCGCCTCCGAGGCGCATGACAAGGCGCTCGAGGAAATCGCCGAAGCATTTCGCGTCAAAGCCGGCGCGCGAGATGCACAGATCCTCGTCACGATCGACCAAGCCGAGGAGATCTTCACTCTCACGCCGCCGCAGCAAGCCCAGCAATTCTGGCAAATGCTCAAAACGGCAGCCGAGGACAGCTCGGCCTTTCTCGTGCTGATGGCCTTGCGGTCGGAATATCTCGGCATGCTGCAAACAGCGGCCGAGGGCGTGGTCAGATTCGAAGAGTTCTCACTCGGTCCGATGCCGTTCTCGCGCGTGCGCCAGATCATCGAGGGGCCAGCGCGGGTTGCAGGGCTCAGCATCGAGGAAGGCCTGATTTCGGCCGCGGCCCAGGATGCCGGCGGAGATGATGCGCTGCCGCTTCTCGCCTTCACTCTGCGCGAGCTTTACGACCGTCATGCCTCGCCGCGCGATGGGATGCGTCAGCTTCTGCTTGCGCACTACCAAGAGCTGGGCGATCCCTTTGCCGGTCTCAACCCGCTCGAAAACTCGGTACGCAAGCGCGCCGACGAGGTCATTGCCGCCATCAATCCATCGGCGGAGGAGCTGCAGGCGTTGCGAGACGCTTTCGTCGGTCCTTTGGTGCGGGTCAACGACGAGGGCGAATATGTCCGCCACCCCAGCCGCTGGAGCGATCTGCCGCCGAAGGCCCTGCCGATCCTTCAGAAGCTTATCGATGCGCGATTGCTCGTCACGCGCGATGTGGACGGCCAGCACACCGTTGAAGTGACCCACGAGGCACTCATCAGGAAATGGCCCCGGCTTCGTGCTTGGCTCGACGAAGAGCGCGAATTTCTCATCGGTAAATCGCGCCTCGAGGCTGCACTCGCCGACTGGGAAAAAGCGCCAGAAGCAGACAAACAAGCGGCGTTGCTGCAAGGCCTCTCCTTGAGCCGGGCGAGCCAATGGCTGATCGACCACCCGCTTGCGTTGAGTGAGGCCGAGCAGCGCTTCGTCAAAGCGAGCCAGGAGCGGGCGCAAGCCGAGAGACGCCGCCGCCTGCGCAGCCGCATTGCGCTTATCGCCGCAGCGCTCCTCGTGCTCGCTCTCACAGGCGTGGTGGTTATCGGTATGCGCTTCGAAGCCGCGCGGCGCGAAGCACTGCAGCGTGGTGTCGATGCGACGCGTCTCGCTTACGAATCAGGACGCTCCCTGCGCGCAGGCGATCTCGCCAATGCCGTGCAGACGGCGCTGAAAGCCGAACAAACGCTATCAACGCCTGAGACGCGGTCGTCGCTGCTGCAAAGCCTTCTTGCCCTATCCCCGCATCTACTCACTAGCTTGACCGTCAAAGACCTGCGGCCCGTCGTTGTCGCCGCCGTGCCGGGCGCCGATGACGTCCTCATTGGTGGCCTGAATGGCACCATCGAAAGCTGGCGGCCTGCCGCACCCGAGGTGTCCCGCTCCGTGGCGGCATTCAAGCCCGAAGACGCGACACCCGAAATCAAGCCTGCGGTCCGCGCGCTTGTTGCCACTAACGCACAAGGCGCCCTCGCGCTTCTGAGCGACGGCCGGCTCCACCGTTTCGATCCCGCGGACGGACGTGAGCTCGCGAGTCCCGCGGACCTTGCCGGCGACATCGACAAGGCGGCGGTTGGCGAGAGTGGAGGCCTCGTCGTTGCCTCGTCGCAAACCGCAGCCGAGGTGAGCGCTTTCTCGTGCAGCACCAAGTCCGTGGCCGCTCCACACCTGTTGTGCCAGGCGACCCCCCTTGCTTCCGGCTTTGCCGATGCCGTGGCCGTCAACGAGGGCGCGGGCCTTGCGGCGATAGCGCTCGAGCAACAGGGGCTTCTATTGATTCGCCTCGGCCAATCTCAGCCTAAGGCCCAGAAGATCGACGTTCCCGAGGACGCGCGCGTCAACGCGCTTGCCTTCGACCGTAGCGGGAAGCATCTCGCGGTCGGAACTATGACGGGGGAGACGTTCATCTTCGACCTCAAGGGAAGCCGGGAGTCATTCCCACGGCAAGCGGCGGCCATCACCGCACTCGGTTTCGATCCGGCAGGCTCGCGGCTTGCCACGTCCTGCGACGGGTTCGCCATTTGCGTCTGGAAATTGTCTCCGGCGACCGGGGAGGAGCCGCAGCTTCTGGTCAAGCTCGTGGGGCACCAAAATGCGGTGCTCGCCGTCGCCTTTGGGCCGGGAAACGATTCGCTCGTGTCGATCGATGCCGACGAGGTGGTCAAGTCATGGACCATCGAGGCTGTGGATCACGTGTCTTTCGCGTTGCCCGCGCCCGACCACGTCGAGCTTACCGAGCTTGGCGTTTCCTCCGACCGCAAATGGCTTGCCGCCGGGGATATCGATGGAGGGATCGACCTGTGGGACACAGCGTCTCTCGCTTTCGTGCGGTCGCTTCCATCGCTACGGCCTGCTGAGATCCGCTCGTTGCAGTGGCACCCAGACAAGAACTGGCTCGTTCAGACCGACAAGGTAGGGTGGCTCGCGATCAGGTCTTTGCAAGAGGATCAGCAGCCGGACGAGATCAAGATCGATCCAGACGGAAACACAGTCGATATCGCACGTTGGTTGCCGGATGGACGTTCCGTTGCCGTCGGGCTGTTCGGCGGAGAGCTGAAAGAATGGTCTCCCGGAAAAGAACCCATGGCCTTCGGGGGGAGGCATCCCGACGCCGTGCAAGGTCTCGCGGTCGATCCGAGCACTGAACGGCTTTACTCCAGCGACTCGCTCGGCAATCTTTGGCTCTGGGACATCAAGGCGCGTAAGAAGCTCTCCGAGTTCCCTCCGGTCGGCGAGGCACAGGATGTCGTCGACCTCAGGGCTGGGGGAGGTACCGCCCTTACGGCTGGCAACGGCGGCAAGGTCACGCTCTACGACGTCGAGGCAAAGCGGATTCGCCAGCAGCTCGACATCGACGCGCAGTCGGAAGGCGCAGGTTTCAGCCCCGATGGCAAGCTCATCGCTGCTGTCGATACCGAGGGCAGACTGCATATCTGGACGTACGCCGATGGCGACAGCCGGCCGTTTGCGACGGTAAAGGTTTATGCCGATGAACTCCTAGGGCAGACCTCGCAGCCGACCTACCTGCGGCGCCTCACTTGGCTGCCGGAGATGTCGGCGATCGCTATTGCGTCAACCCGTGGAGAGGTGAAGCTGGTCTCTTACGATGTCCTGGCCTGGGTCCAAAGGGCCCGCAGTGTAGTCTTGTCGAAATAGCCATTAGTGCGTTCTTTCGGGGCACGGCTTTATGAGCATTTGGTCTGCACAAAAGCGGCTTGTTGCACTCGATGGCGGCGGTGTGCGGGGGATCGTCTCCATTGCGTTCTTGGAGCGCATCGAAGCGTTGCTAAAGGAGGCGAGTGGGGCTGGGGATGCATTCCGGCTCGCTGACCACTTTCACCTCGTCGGCGGCACGTCCACGGGAGCCATAATCGCGGCGGCGCTCGCCACGGGACGCAGTGTTGCGGAAATCAAGACCCTCTACCTTGATCTCGCGCCTCGTGTTTTTCGTCGATATTGGTCGCGTTTGCCCTACGTTCGGGCTCGCTTCGCCACAAGTCCCATAAGCGAGGTGCTTGCTGCCGAGCTGGGCGATATGAGCCTCGACGATCCCAAGATACGCACTAAGCTGGCAATCGTCATGAAGCGCGTCGACACGGGCAGGCCGTGGATTGTGTCGAATCTGCCTGATCAGCCTTACTGGAACGACTCGCCCAGCGGTGGTCGGCGCGGCAACCGGCATTATAAATTGGCCACCCTGGTGCGTGCCTCGACGGCGGCACCGTCGTTCTTCGGGCCCGAGCGGATCTCAATCGCCGCGGACCAACCTCCCGGCGTGTTTATCGATGGGGGGATTACCCCGTATAACAGCCCAACGCTACCATTGCTGATGCTCGCCACGCTGCGTGCCTACGGCCTCTGCTGGTCGCTTGGTCCCGAGAATCTTTCCATGATCTCCATCGGGACGGGTCGGCATCGGCACAAGGTTGCACCAAGTCCTTTCGTTCCAGCCGCAGTCTTCGCGGCAGAGACGCTCGCAGGCTTGATCGAGGACTGTCAGGCGACGAGCCTTATGCTGATGCAATGGCTCGCGGCGTCCGAGGCGCCGTGGTTCCTCAACCGAGAAATTCAGGATCTGCAAGGCGAACATCTCTGCGGCCACGCTCTGTTGGCGTTTGAGCGGTATGACTTATTGTTGGAAGAGAACTGGCTGAAAGACCATCTTGGCGAAAAAATAGATGCCAGAAAACTCAAGCATCTTCGCCGCATGGACGATCCGGCGATGATGCCGGACCTCTACGCGCTGGCCGTCAAAGCTGCGGAGCGACAAGTCAAGTTGTAGGGCCTCGCACAACAGAGGGACCCACGATTAACCTTGCATTACAATGTGCATCGAAGTTCGAATCGCAGCCGCACCCGAGCTCCGGGAAATCTTTGGGTCGGACTTCATCGACAATCTGATCCGCATTGCCGAGTTTGAAGTGTCAGCCTGTGAGAAGCGCGTGAGCGACATTGAGCGCCGGCGCTATCTCGAGATGGTCTAGCAAGGCGTTGCCACAACAACTCTCGGCGCGACGGCCAATCTTGCAAGCCGACGGGTCTCGTCCCATCTACGTCGATTCAAGCGAGAATCGAATGTCACTCTCGAGATTTGCAAGGGGTTACTGATCGTGGCAAAGCGGCCTCTCATCGGCGTCACGTGTTGCACTCGTCTGCCCGAGGATCCGGTGCAGGCTGTGGCCGAACGCTACCTGCGCGCCGCGCCCTTCATGGGTGCCGACGCCGTCTTAGTGCCGTCGATGAGCGACGTCGTTGACATCCGCTCGATCGTCGGACGTCTGGACGGTATTCTGCTGACCGGCAGTCCGTCCAATATCGCGCCGCACCGTTACCGCGGCACGGAGGAGGGGAGTGGGCCCTTTGATCCGGCCCGTGACGAGATCGTGCTACGCATCATCGAAGCCGCCGTGGAGCAGGATCGGCCGGTCTTCGGTATCTGCCGGGGCTTTCAGGAGGTCGCCGTCGCGTATGGCGCAACTCTCAGACGGGATCTCGGCGAGGCGGACCGCGAGCAAGTTCACCACACACCGGCTGGCCTGCCTCTGGAGGAGATGTTTGCGCTCCAGCATCGGGTCGAGCTCACTCCCGGCGGTATCTTGGAGCGCATCATGGGATCTCCATCGATCGCCGTCGTCTCTGCCCATTTCCAGGGCATCGACCAACCGAGCGGAAAGCTTGCGGTCGAGGCCAAGAGCACGGACGGCATCATCGAGGGCATTCGCCCGCTAAGTGGGGAGCGCGTGCTTGCCGTGCAGTGGCATCCCGAGTGGCAACTGGGGGAGAACCCCGATTCGGTGAAGCTGTTTTCATGGCTCGGAGCCGTTCTGCGCGGCGCTTCGTTTGAGGAAGCCGCCG
>JBLMXO010000141.1:0-6857 GCA_050257815.1 Actinomycetota bacterium | reverse complement strand
CCGCCAAGTCGCCTTGAGCCAACAATACGTCGCCGACGCGCTCGTTGCCGATGCCGAGATCGTACTGCCAACCGGCATTGCTGGGGTCGGTCTTGGCCAGGCTTTCGGCGATGGCCAGGCTATTCTGGTACGATTTGAGGGCCTCAGCGAGATTGCCTTGCGTCGTCAATACGTCGCCGATCTTTTCGTAGGAGATGGAGAGACTGCGTTGCCGGTCGGCATTGGAGGGGTCGGCTGTGGCCATGCGGTCGAAGATGGCAAGGCTGTCCCGGTAGGATGCAAGCGCCTCGGTGAGTTTGCCTTGCATCGCCAGCACATCGCCGAGCTTCTCGTAGGAGACAGAGAGATCGCGCTGCCAACCGGCATTGGAGGGGTCGGCCTCGGCCAGGCGTGAAATGATCGCCCGCTTTGCCTCGTAGGACTTGAGAGCGCCGTCGAGATCGCCCTGCTCCAGGAGTACACCGCCGATCCGCTCGTTGCTGATGCCGAGATCATATTGCCGGCCGGCATTACCAGGATCAGCCTTAGCCAAGCGGTCTCTGATCGCGAGGCTATCTTGGAAGGATTGCAGCGCGCCGGCGAGATTGCCTTGCGCCAAGAATACTTCGCCGACCTTCTCGTATGAGACGGAGAGGTCGCGCTGCCAGCTCGTATTGTCAGGGTCGGCCTTGGCCAGGCGCTCTCTGATGTCGAGGCTGTCTTGGTACGACGCAAGGGCCTCGGCGAGGTTGCCTTGCGCCACCAGCACATCGCCGATCCTCTCATAGGGGATGGCGAGATTGCGCTGCCGGTCGGCATTGCTGGGATCCGCCTTGGCCAAGCGGTCGGCAATGGCGAGGCTGTCGTGAAAGGTCTTCAGCGCCTCGGCAAGATTGCCCTGTACCACCAGCACCTCGCCCTGCTCATTGAGCGCTGCAGAGAAGGTGCGCAGTCTCTCGGGGTCATCGGGCATCTCGGCCGCCAACTCGGCCATGATCTGGCGTGCCTCTTCCGCGCGGGCCTTCTGCTTAGCCGTATCACCGAGGATCTCGTAATTGCGCGCGAACTGGATCAGCATCCAGGCCTTCTGGTAGCGTAGCTCGGGCGTGGGCCGGCCAAGCCGAGCCATATCATCGAACAGGCCCTCGGCTTGGCTCAGCAGGGCGAGTGTCGCCTTGCGCGGAACCCCATAAGTCTCCGCCTGAGAGACCGCCGTACTAACAATGCCGGTCGCTCGCTGAAGTGTCGCGCTGAGGAAGGCTTCGTTGGTCTTGAGCTGTTGCCAGGCATAGGCCGCGCTGCCGGTTGCGGCTATTGCCAGCACGGCGAGCATCGCGATGACGGAGTTGCGCACTCTTGCTTTTCGGCGGCGCTCGCGCATGGCACGGCGGAAGATGTCGTCCGATGACACGCCGAGCAGACCGGCGGTGACTTTGGCGAGCGCGAGCTGTTTGCCGTCGCCTTCTTCGCGCACATCTGCGGCGAGGAGCTCCACCGGCTCGCCGGTGATCTGACCCTCAGCATCGAGCTTGAACTTGAGCGCAGGAGGAAAGCATTCGAGCTCGGGATCGTCCGGCTTGCCGGCGACGATGAGCGGGACCACCGGCCGCTCAGGATGTCGCGACTTGAAGAGCCTGATCTCCTCGTCGACGTAATGGCTCTTCGCCGCGGCGGGCGAGCAGACGACGATCAAGGCCGCCGAAGCATCGAGCGCCGCGAGCGTCTGGTCGTTTAGGCTATGACCCGCGGTGAACTCGTCGCGATCGCGAAAGATGGGGCGCAGCGACTTGGGGACCGGCCCATTCAGTGTCTCGCGGCCGACGAGGTCCTTGTCGATGGTGAAAGATTCAAGCGCGCGATGCAGCCATTTCGCCCAAGCCGTGTCGGCGTGACTGTAGGAAATGAAGGCGCGGAATTTGAAGGGGACCGGCTCTGCCATGGCTGCCCCAACCATCCTCGACTGACAACCGCTCCTTGGCCAATTATCCGCGAGCCGCGCCCGCCCCGCAACTAACGGTTCGGTAACTACGCGCTGGTGCGAGCCGGGGCGAGACGCGAGGGACTTTGCGCTCGATCAACCCGGGCCCCCTTTTTGTTGGTAAAGGGGGACGCTATATGTCCGTTAACAAGCCTGCGTTATGAGCTCAGCGGATGCCTTTGGCGGCGGTGAGCTTGCCCCCATCCCCATCCTCGACGCTTGGCCTCACAAGAGGGACTGACTCATGGATTTCGAGAAGCTTTCCGACCGTCTCAAAGGATTTGTCCAGGCCGCACAAACTGTTGCGGTGCGCGAGGGCAACCCGCAGATCACGCCCGAGCATCTGTTGAAGGTGCTGCTTGACGATCCCGAAGGCATGGTCAGCGGGCTGATCGCGCGCGCCGGCGGTAATCCGAAGATGGCGCTGCAGCGCACGGATGCCGCGCTCGCCAAGCTGCCTAAGGTGTCGGGCGGGGGCGCGAGCCAGCCGCAACTGTCGCCGGCTCTCTCGCGTGTGCTCGACCAGGCCGAGCAGATGGCGACCAAGGCGGGTGATTCGTTCGTCACCGTCGAGCGGGCGCTGCAGGCGCTTGGCATGACCAAGGAAGGCGAGACGCAGCGCATCCTCGCCGATGCGGGGCTCACCCCGCAGGGACTCAACACCGCCATCAACGAGCTGCGCAAGGGCCGCACTGCCGATTCGGCCGGCGCCGAGCAGGCCTATGAGGCGCTCAAGAAATATACCCGCGACTTCACCGAGGCCGCCGCTAAGGGCAAGCTCGATCCCGTCATCGGGCGCGACGAGGAGATCAGGCGCACCATTCAGGTGCTGTCGCGGCGCACCAAGAACAATCCCGTGCTGATCGGCGAGCCGGGCGTCGGCAAGACGGCGATCGTCGAGGGGCTGGCGCACCGTATTGTCGCCGGCGACGTGCCGGAGAGCCTGAAGGACAAGAAGGTGCTCGCTCTCGACATGGGCGCGCTCATCGCCGGCGCCAAATATCGCGGCGAGTTCGAAGAACGGCTCAAGTCGGTGCTGTCTGAGATCGAGGCCTCTGCCGGGCAGATCATCCTCTTCATCGACGAGATGCATACCCTGGTCGGCGCCGGCAAGGCGGAAGGATCAATGGATGCCTCGAACCTGCTCAAGCCCGCGCTCGCCCGCGGCGAGCTTCATTGCGTGGGCGCCACCACGCTAGACGAATATCGCAAGCATGTGGAGAAGGACGCGGCACTCGCGCGGCGCTTCCAGCCGGTCTATGTGCCTGAGCCCTCAGTCGAGGACACCATCTCGATCCTGCGCGGGCTTAAGGAGAAATACGAGCTGCATCACGGCGTGCGCATCTCGGATGCCGCGCTCGTCGCCGCGGCCACGCTCTCCAATCGCTACATCACCGACCGCTTCCTGCCCGACAAGGCGATCGACCTCGTCGACGAGGCGGCCTCGCGCTTGCGCATGCAGGTCGACTCCAAGCCCGAGGCGCTCGACGAGCTCGACCGGCGCATCATGCAGCTCAAGATCGAGCGCGAGGCGCTGAAGAAGGAGAAGGACACCGCCTCGAAGGACCGGCTCGCCAAGCTCGAGAAGGAGATCGTCAATCTCGAGGAGAAGGCGAACGCGCTCGCCCAGAGCTGGAAACAGGAGAAGGAGAAGCTCGCCTCGGCGCAGAAGATCAAGGAGCAGCTCGACCAAGCCCGCATCGAGCTTGAGCAGGCGCAGCGCAGAGGCGACCTGGCCAAAGCGGGCGAGCTCGCTTATGGCGTGATCCCCGACCTCGAAGCCAAGCTCAAGAAGGTCGAGGAGCAAGAGGGCAAGAGCGGGGTCATGGCGACCGAGGTGGTGACGCCCGACGCGATCGCCGCCGTGGTGTCGCGCTGGACCGGCATCCCGGTCGACAAGATGCTCGAAGGCGAGCGCGAGAAGCTCCTGCAGATGGAGACCAATATCGCCAAGCGCGTGGTCGGCCAGGCGGAGGCGGTAGAGGCCGTGTCCACCGCCGTGCGCCGCTCACGCGCAGGCCTGCAGGACCCCAACCGGCCGATGGGCTCGTTCATGTTCTTAGGTCCCACCGGCGTCGGCAAGACCGAGCTCGCTCGTGCTCTCGCCGAGTTCCTGTTCGACGACGAGCACGCCATGATCCGCATCGACATGAGCGAGTTCATGGAGAAGCATTCCGTCGCAAGGCTGATCGGCGCGCCTCCCGGCTATGTCGGCTACGAGGAGGGCGGCGTGCTCACCGAGGCGGTGCGCCGGCGCCCCTATCAGGTCATCCTGTTCGACGAGATCGAGAAGGCGCACCCCGACGTGTTCAACGTGCTGTTGCAGGTGCTCGACGACGGCAGGCTCACTGACGGGCAAGGCCGCACCGTCGATTTCCGCAACACGCTCATCATCATGACCTCCAATCTCGGCTCGGAATATCTCGTCAATCAGCCGGAGGGCGAGGACACCGACCAGGTGCGCGAGCAGGTGATGGGGATCGTGCGCGCCCATTTCCGCCCCGAGTTCCTGAACCGCGTGGACGAGATCATCCTGTTCCACCGGCTGAAGCGCGAGCATATGGGGCGGATCGTCGACATCCAGATCGCGCGGCTCTCCAAGCTCCTCGCCGAGCGCAAGATCACGCTTCAGCTCGACGACAAGGCGCGCGATTGGCTGGCACAGAAGGGCTACGACCCCGCCTATGGCGCGCGGCCCTTGAAGCGCGTGATCCAGAAATACGTGCAGGACCCGCTCGCCGAGATGGTGCTTGCCGGCAAGATCCACGACGGCGAGAGCGTGAAGATCACCGCCGGCAAGGACGGGCTGATGTTCAACGGCGCCGCGGTGAAGGCCAAAGCGGCTTAGGATTTGGGCTCGTTTTAGAGCTGAAGCCGTGGCCATGCATTCATTCCAGCGCCCGGGCGGATTTTCTATGGGACCCGAAGCCATCAACCGTCCAGTGGACGGTCGTTCCACCGCTGTTGGTGTGCGAAGGGATCGGGGTCAAAGTCTGGCGGAGTTGCGCTGGATCAAACCCCCTTGGCCACTGCGCGTGCATTAAGAATGGGCTCGCATTTCTTGATGATGTTCTGAGGCGCTCCACTGCCGCCAGTGCGACGGGAGACGACAATGAATATCGGTCTGGCTCTTTCCGGTGGCGGCTTTCGCGCCACGCTTTTTCATCTCGGGCTCATCAGGTTCCTGCGTGACGCTGGCCTGCTGACCAGCGTCACGCATCTGGCGAGCGTTTCCGGCGGCAGTGTCATGGCCGCCCACCTGATCTATCGCTGGAGCGATTACAGCTCAAGCGACGATGCGGTCTTCGAAAAGGCGGCGAGTGAGCTCATCGCGTTCACGCAGCAGGACGTGCGCGGAAGAATCGTGCGGCGGCTCCCCCTGTTGGTGCTCGCTAATCTGATCCCGAAGGTCAGGCTCGGCCGGACCGACCTGCTGGAAGAATTCTACGACAAGTTTTACGGCTACACGACCCTGCATGAATTGCGCGAGCGCAACCCCAACGCTCCGGCGCTGCATATCCTAACGACGAATCTTTCCAGCGGGCAGCTTTGCTCGTTCACGTCAGAGGGTTTTTGCATCGAATCGCCGCGGGGCACAGAGCTTTACGAGACCTACGCCATCAGCACGGCGTTGGCGGTGGCCGCTTCTTCCTCCTACCCCTTGTTCTTTCCGCCGATCGAATTGACCGCGCAGCGGCTCCAGGTCGACATGGCAGCGTTTCAGTCGCCGTTCTCCTACGTGACCGATGGCGGCATCTTCGACAATCTCGGCGCGCGAAAGCTGGCGCTGCTCGACAGCGAGAAGAATTTTGATCAGGTCCTCATCAGCGATGCAGGCGCGACGTTCGACCCCAACTACATCAAGCGGTTTCGGTCGTTCCTCAACGCCGCCTCCCGGTCCGCCGACATCCTCATGAAGCGTGTCGGCGAGCTGGAATACGAGCGCGTCCGCGACCAGAACATCTTCTCCGAGGACCTGCTCAAGGACGAGCATCGCCACGCCAGATTTCGCTTCGCGCAGCTGGCCACCGAGGTTCATCCTCACGAGGATCCCAACGCGCTGCATTTGAACGTGCAGCGAGCGGCCAAAAGCATCCGCACCGACCTCGATCGATTTTCGGATGTCGAAGTGCGCACGTTGGTCGCGCACGGCTACTGTGTTGGGCGATATGTCCTGAAGGACTTGTGCAAGGAAACGAAACCCGAGGTTCTCAAGGGACCGCTGTGGATTCCTAAGGCGGTTCAGGAGAAGCCTGGAGTGGTCGGCAAGATCAGGGGCGATCACAAGGCGGTTCTCGAAGCGAGGCGGCTGCTCAGCTCCGCCCACGTTCGCCTCCGCATCTTCTCCTTGAAGGACCCGTGGGGCGTCACCAACCTCCTCCTCGTCCTCGGCATTCTCTATTTTCTCGGAACGGCTCTCGTCAGCACCTACGACTACTTCCTCGCCTGGCCCGATTCCTACGCGCTCAGCATCAAGTACCGGGACTACTTGCCTGACTGGGAGGCAGATATCCTGACCCCCGAGCAGCGAGCGGCCGTTGACCATTATCAGCAAACCGGCCTGATGCCGGCGGAGCCGAGCCTCGTCAAAGCGGTCGAGGATTTCAAGCGTCAGCAGTACGTGGTGGGCCGCGTCGGCAGCGGGAGCGCCTCATTACGCATAAGCCAGGATATGGTGCACGGGACGGCATTCTTTCGCTTTCCCGGCGACTTTCGCCGCGTCGTTTTTCTCATGAGCGGCACGGCCGGCTACGAGGCTGGCGAGGAGAAGCTCGACGTCACCTTCGAGCAATTCGATCGCACCGAGGAGCGGGACCACCGGCGGCATCCGAGCGTCCGCTTCGATGTCACGTTTCACCAGACCGCGGACGGCTTCGCGGGCGAGTTCTATCATCCTCAA
>JBLMXO010000140.1:0-4431 GCA_050257815.1 Actinomycetota bacterium | reverse complement strand
ATGGATTGGAGCGCATCGCCGAAACGGACATGGTCGTGTTCGACAAGACCGGCACGCTCACCATCGGCAAGCCGCAGCTGCTCGACGCCGAGATGATTCCCGACACCGTGCTCGCATCGGCCGCGGGACTTGCCGCGGCGAGCCGCCATCCTTATGCGCGCGCGATCGTGGCCGCGGCAGACAAGCGGCTCGGCAAGGTCGCAGCATCTTCGGATATCGAAGAGGCTCCAGGAGAGGGACTCAAATCGAGCAGCGGCGATGACATCGAACGCCTAGGCTCAGCCAGTTGGTGCGGCGTTGAGACTGGCGGAGAGGGGAGTGAAGTCTGGTACCGCCGGAACGATGAGGAGCCCTTCCGTTTCCGCTTCGCCGACCGCGTGCGGGTCGATGCCGCCGAAGTGATCACCACACTGAAGCGCCAAGGCTATGCAATTGCTCTGCTTTCTGGCGATCGCAAGGGCGTCGTGGAGGACATCGCTCGCGAAGTCGGTATTGAGCTCTGGCTCGCGAAGCTGAAGCCCGTCGACAAAATCGCTTGGCTCGAGGCGCGTGCGGGCCTGGGCCGCAAGGTGCTGATGGTCGGCGATGGCTTGAACGATGCGCCGGCTCTCGCCGCGGCCCATGCCTCGATTTCTCCCGCAAGTGCAGCCGACGTCAGCCAGCGCGCCGCTGACTTCGTGTTCCAGGGCGAGAAGCTTGCGCCCGTGTGCGAAGCGATCGACATCGGCCGGCGCGCGCGGGCGATGGCGCTGCAGAACTTTGCGGTGGCTTTGCTCTACAACGTTATTTGTGTGCCGCTGGCCATGGCGGGCCTCGTCACGCCCCTGATCGCCGCGATCGTGATGTCGACCTCATCGATCCTCGTCACCGCTAACGCCCTCAGGCTTGCGGGAAGGCCGAGGTTATGACCGCGCTAGCGTGGCTCGTTCCGGCTGCGCTCTTTCTCGGCGGGCTCGGCCTTGCCGCTTTTCTCTGGGCGCTCCGCTCAGGCCAGTTCGAGGACCTTGAGGGTGCCGCCTACCGCGCGCTCGAGGACGATCCCCCGGAAGACGAAGGCGAGAAACCGGAATGAGAGGGCTCAGGGACATCGACTATGTCCTCGCCAAGCTCGCCTTCATGCGCGATGAGCGAATCTGGCCGAACGGGCTGCGCTATCTCTGGACCGATGCCTTTGGCGTCGTGCTGTTGGTCTCGCTCTACGAGGACCTGAAGGCAGAGCATTTCCTCGACAAGGCGGAACAGGTGGTCGCAGAGGTGATGCGCGTCCTGGGTCGCAAACGCGGCATCAGGATCGGCGAGGAGGCGGGGCGCGACGGTCAGTATTTCCATTATCTCGCCATGTGGCTCTACGCCCTTTACGTGCTCGGACGGTTCAAGCCCGAGTACCGCGAGCGCGGCATTCAGCTCGCCCGCGGCATCCACCGGCCCTTCGTCGTGCCGGGACGCGGTGTGATCTGGAAGATGAAGGAGGATTTGAGCGGGCCTTACCCGGGCTACGGCTTCGGCGCGCTCGATGCCTTCGACGGCTATGTCTCCTACCGCCTCCTCGACGAGCACGGCTTGGCGGAAGAGATCGCCGAGATGAAAGAGATCATCGACAAGACGGCGGGGCAGCTCATCATCACCCAGGATCTCGGGCTCGGCATGATGCTATGGATGACGCAGTTCTTTCCCAAGGAGCCCTGGGCCGAGCTGCAATGCCGCCGCTCTCTCGCCATGCTCGACCGTATGTGGGTCGAGGACGGCTATTTCTGTCGCGAGCCGCATCTTCCCGAGATGCGCTTTGCTTTTACCAATTACGGCGTGTCGGTCGGCCTGCAAGCGGTCGGCGCCATGCACGATCGCGTGGAGACGCTCAATGCCTATTTCGACAGTTACCGCTCAGGCGATGAGTACGATCGCAACGCTATCACTCATGTGATGGCGTGCAACTCGCATTTCCCGGGCCTGCTCCTCCAGTAGGAGCCTAGCGTGTGCTACTGGCGGCGGGCGGCTTCACAGACTTAAGACCTGATTGCTGATGGGGCCAACAATCATCCGCGATTCCAGCGAGACCGTGAACCGTGCACGAGGGAAAAACGTCGCAAGAATTATGCGACGTCGTGTACCACACGCTGCCGGCGTTGCCCCAGACGGAATTTCCATCTTTGTCGTGGGCCAAGCAGTTGCATTTGCACAGCAGCCACGTGTTGACTTTCTTGGGCTTTGCCCAACCCGCGTCCGGCGAGAGAAGGACGCCGAGGAGGCCATACAAAACCAAGGCAATGATTAGAGTTCCGGTGTTCCGCATTTTTGGCTCCATCGTCGATTGTTTCTCGAACCTGGATCCTGGCACACCTTAGACGTCTATTTTCTCTACCCCAAGTGGATTTGACCGCAAGCGCTCAGCACCGCACTTAGTCAAAATGATAAAATTGATCGTTCAGGTATTTGAGGAGGTCCTGCATCTCGCTCGCGGAGAACTCCACCTTTGCCGCGTGGCTGCAGCCAACCAGCTGCTCCTTCAGCGCATCCAACGACTGAATCTTCCGGTCCTTGCGGGTGAAGATTTCGGTCTGATGGCATTCCGTGCAGTGGGCGTCGAACAAGCGCTTCCCCTCGGCGCTGTCGCCCGGCAACGAGGCGGCATAAGCGCTCGGCATTAGCAGGATCGATAAAGATGCGCACAGAATGCGTTTCATAGCTGGCCTCCCACGTTTGGCACGGGCCGCACCGGCACATCGAGCGTCAGCGCCACTAACCACCGTGCGACTAGCCAGCAGCGGCGCGACGCTGATCGTCCGACAGCACCGGCGCTGCTTGCGGCTCTGATGCGGGCAGCGGCTCAAGCGCCGCTGCGATGGCGTCATCGACGGTCGACATCCACACGAAGCGCACGGCATTGCGCGCGGACTCCGGCACGTCCTCGTAGTCCTTCTTGTTACGCTCAGGCAGCATCACCGTGGTGATGCCGGCACGCACTGCCGCCAGCACCTTGTTCTTGACGCCACCGATCGGCAGCACCAGCCCGCGCAAGGAGATCTCGCCGGTCATGGCCGTATCGCTCCGCGCCGTCCTGCCCGTGAGAAGCGAGACGAGCGCGACGAACATGGCGACTCCCGCGCTCGGGCCGTCCTTGGGGATGGCGCCGGCCGGGACATGGACGTGAATGTCCGACTTCTCGAACGAGGCGGGGTCCACGCCGAGCGTCGATGCTCGTGCCTTGACTAGGCTAAGCGCGGCCTGCGCGCTCTCCTTCATGACGTCGCCGAGCTGACCGGTGAGGATCAGCCTACCGGTTCCCGGAACGCGCGCCGCTTCGACGAAGAGAATGTCACCGCCGGTCGGAGTCCAGGCGAGTCCGGTCGCGACGCCGGGCACGCTCGTGCGCATCGCCACGTCGCTCTCGAAGTGGCGCGCGCCGAGAATGCCGTGCAGATCCTTGGCCTCGATCTTCATATGCGGCACGGCGCCCTCTGCGACGCGCATCGCCACGTTATGCATGATGGCACCGATCTCGCGCTCGAGATTGCGGACGCCGGCCTCGCGCGTGTAGTCGGTGATGATGGCGCGGATCGCCTCATCGGTGATCTCGACCTGGGCTGCGGTCAAGCCCGTGGCGGCAAGCTGACGCTTGACGAGATAACGCTTGGCGATCTCGACCTTCTCCTCCTCGGTATAGCCGGGAAGCTCGATCACCTCCATACGGTCGCGCAACGGTCCAGGAATCTGGTCGAGCACGTTCGCCGTGCCGATGAACATCACCCGCGACAGATCGAACGGCACCGCGAGGTAGTTGTCGCGGAAGGTCGAGTTCTGCTCGGGATCGAGCACTTCGAGCAGGGCGGCCGAGGGATCGCCGTGGAAGCCCGCGCCGAGCTTATCCATCTCGTCGAGCATGAACACGGGATTGCGAGTGCCTGCCTTGCGCAAGGCCTGAATGATGTTGCCGGGAAGCGCTCCGATATAGGTGCGGCGGTGGCCTCTGATCTCGGCCTCGTCGTGCACGCCGCCCAAGCTGATGCGGCCGAACTTGCGGCCCATGGCGCGGGCGATCGACTGTCCGAGCGAGGTCTTGCCGACGCCGGGAGGGCCGACGAAGCAAAGGATCGGGCTTTTGCCCTCGGGCTTCAGCTTGCGCACGGCAAGATATTCGAGGATACGCTTCTTCACCTTGGGCAGGCCGTAATGGTCCTCATCGAGGATGCGGCGCGCCTCGGCGATGTCGATGCGGTCGTCCGAGGTCTTCGACCAGGGAAGCTCGGTCAGCCAGTCGAGGTAAGAGCGAATCATGCCGTGCTCGGCGGACGCCTCAGGCATGCGCTCGAGCCGTTTCAGCTCCTTCAGCGCCTGCTTCTCGGCCTCTTCCGACATGCCGGCCTTCTCGATCGCCTCGCGCAATTCGGCGATCTCGGCCTGGCCTTCCTCGCCCTCACCCAGCTCCTTCTGAAT
>JBLMXO010000139.1:0-2637 GCA_050257815.1 Actinomycetota bacterium | reverse complement strand
AGAGGCTCGAGCACGTCGCAGAACACGGCGAGCGTGCTCTGGGCGAAGAAGGGGTCGAGCACCGCGGACGACGGGTCCGGCATCAGCTTCATGTCGGATTCGTTGATCACCTTCCACCCGGCGATCGACGATCCGTCGAACATGATGCCCTCGGCGAAGGCATCTTCGTCCATCAATTTGGAGTCCATCGTGACGTGCTGCATCTTTCCGCGCGGGTCGGTGAAACGCAGGTCAACGAATTTGATCTCCTCGTCCTTGATCTTCTTTGCAACACTCTTGGCGTCGGCCATCTTATTCCCCTGTGATTTGCGCGTTTGACGCCGCCTCGAAGGCCCCGGGCGGCTGGACATGATCCGGTCTCGCGGCCGGACGTGTTGGGTCACTCCTTAATCAAATGGCATCGTTCCCCGTCTCGCCCGTGCGGATGCGGACCGCTTCCTCCACGTTCGACACGAAGATCTTTCCATCTCCGATGCGGCCGGTCTTGGCCGAGGCAATAATGGCGTCGATAGCCTTTTCCACCATGTTATCGCCGAGCACCAGCTCTAGCTTCACCTTGGGGAGAAAGTCGACCACATATTCGGCGCCGCGATAGAGCTCGGTGTGCCCCTTCTGGCGCCCGAATCCCTTCGCCTCCGTGACTGTGATGCCCTGCAGGCCGATCTCCTGTAGGGCTTCCTTCACCTCATCGAGCTTGAATGGTTTGATGATCGCTTCGATCTTCTTCATTCTGTTGTTGCACCTCCCTTGGACGCAAAACGACGCTTAGCCGCGCGCTCCCGTTCGCCATCCGCAACAGACTGCGACAGGCCAAAGCACAGCCTATGCCAATCCTTCGGCTGCAAGTTTTGCCTCTCGATTCAAGGATCTACGAAAGCCAAGGAGGTCGCGGCGGGAATCCGTCGAGCACGATTGCTCAAGATCGGGGCTATATGCACAAGAATTATGCAGAATGGAAGAGCCCGTCGTGATGCGTCCTATACGCGCTCCTGTTGCTGTACCAAGACTTAGGCAGATTCGGATCGGCTGGCGCAATGCTTGAGCTTCTGACCGCCGAAGAGATGGGCCGTGCCGACCGTCTCACCATCGAGGGAGGCGTTCCCGGGCTCACTCTCATGGAGAGCGCAGGGCGCGCTGTAGCCGACGATGTCGAACTGCGTTTCCCCGACGCCGGTACCGTCGCCGTTCTGTGCGGCCCCGGTAACAACGGCGGCGATGGTTTCGTGGCCGCGCGCCATCTCGCCGAGCGGGGCTACCGGGTGAGGCTCGGCTTCAACGGCGATCCCGATCGCTTGCCGTCCGACGCGGCAGCCAATGCGAAGCGTTATCCAGGCAGGCGCGACCCATTGTCGCCCGCGCTCTTTGACGGTGCCGATGTCGTTGTTGACGGTCTGTTCGGCGCCGGTCTCGCGCGCCCGGTCGAGGGCGCGTTCGCCACTCTGATCGAGCGTGTGAATGACTCGGGGCTACCTGTCATCGCGATCGATGTGCCGAGTGGGATCGACGGCACCACCGGTGAGGTGAGGGGAGTGGCCGTCAAGGCGCTGTCGACGGTGACCTTCTTCCGCCTGAAGACGGGCCATCTGCTCTTGCCGGGCCGTCTCTATTGTGGGGAGGTGAGCGTCGCCGATATCGGCATCCCCGCGCGCGTGCTCGACGAGATCAAGCCTAAGACCTTCGCCAACGAACCACCGCTCTGGCTGCCCCATTTCCCCTGGCCCACGCCGGAAGGCCATAAATATGTGCGCGGTCATGCGGTCGTGGTGTCCGGGCCTCTCTACAGCACCGGCGCGGCAAGGCTCGGCGCGCGAGGCGCGCTGCGCGTCGGCGCGGGACTAGTCACGATCGCATCGCCCCGCGATGCGCTCACCGTCAACGCCTCGTCTCTCACCGCCATCATGGTGCGCGAGGCCGACGATGCCCGTGGCCTCGAAGCCCTTCTCGCCGACGAGCGCAAGAATGCCGCCCTCATCGGACCCGGTGTTGGAGTGGGACCGCGCACGAAAGCCATGGTACTTGCCGCGCTCGGCTCGAGCGCCTCCGTCGTGCTCGACGCCGACGCGATTACGAGCTTTGCCGAGGACGCTGCCGCGCTCTTCGCCGCCATCGGCAAGCGCACGGCGCCGGTCGTGCTCACGCCGCATGAGGGGGAGTTCGCGCGGCTTTTCGGCGACCTCGCCGGTTCCAAGCTGGATCGCGCCCGCGAGGCTGCAGTTCGCTCAGGCGCGACGATCTTGCTCAAAGGCGCCGATACCCTGGTCGCTGCTGCTGACGGCCTAGCCTCTATCAACGCGACCACGAGCTCGTGGCTCGCGACCGCAGGCAGCGGTGACGTCCTCGCCGGAATGGTGCTTGGTCTTCTCGCTGAGAGGATGCCACCTTTCGCGGCGGCGAGCACCGCGGTCTGGCTGCATGGGAAGGCCGCCAAGGATTTCGGCCCCGGCCTGATCGCCGAGGATGTGCCCGAGATGTTGCCAAAGGTCTTGCGCGAGCTTCTAGCCGGGCTCTCAAATCCGGGAAAAATGCGTCCCTGATGGGGGTGCGCGACCCCTTATTGACACACTCTCACCTTATGGGAGACATGAGAGGGAAGGTGTTCGCGGGGTAATCGGGTCGCTCGCCGCCAATGCAATCGCC
>JBLMXO010000138.1:0-5329 GCA_050257815.1 Actinomycetota bacterium | reverse complement strand
GCAGGAAATGAAGCTGCAAGATTTGAAGACGAAGTCGCCGACGGAGCTGTTGAGCTTCGCCGAAGAGGTCGCGGTCGAGAATGCGAGCGCCATGCGCAAGCAGGAGCTGATGTTCGCGATCCTGAAGCAGCTCGCCGCGCGCGACGTCGAGATCACCGGCACTGGCGTCGTGGAGGTGCTGCAGGACGGCTTCGGCTTCCTGCGCTCGCCCGATTCGAACTATCTCGCCGGTCCCGACGACATCTATGTGAGCCCGAGCCAGATCCGCAGATTCGGCCTGCGCACCGGCGACACCGTCGAAGGGCAGATCAGAAGCCCGAAAGAGGGCGAGCGCTATTTCGCCCTGCTCAAGGTCAACACCATCAATTTCGAAGACCCTGAGAAGCAGCGCCACAAGATCCACTTCGACAATCTGACGCCGCTCTATCCCGATGAGTGGCTGCAGATGGAGATCGACAAGCCGACGAGCAAGGACATGACCGGCCGCGTCATCGATATCGTGGCGCCGCTCGGCAAGGGCCAGCGCGGACTGATCGTGGCGCAGCCGCGCACCGGCAAGACCATCATCCTCCAGAACATCGCCCACTCAGTCACCGCCAATCACCCGGAGTGCTATCTGATCGTGCTCTTGATCGACGAGCGGCCAGAGGAAGTGACCGACATGCAGCGCTCGGTGAAGGGCGAGGTGATCTCCTCCACCTTCGATGAGCCTGCCTCGCGCCACGTGCAGGTGGCCGAGATGGTCATCGAGAAGGCAAAGCGCCTCGTCGAGCATAAGCGCGACGTGGTGATCCTGCTCGATTCGATCACGCGCCTCGGCCGCGCTTACAACACCGTGGTGCCGTCGTCAGGCAAGGTGCTCACCGGCGGCGTCGACGCCAATGCTCTGCAGCGGCCAAAACGTTTCTTCGGCGCCGCGCGCAATATCGAGGAGGGCGGTTCGCTCACCATCATCGCCACCGCGCTGATCGATACCGGCAGCCGCATGGACGAAGTGATCTTCGAAGAGTTCAAGGGCACCGGTAACTCGGAAATCGTGCTCGACCGCAAGGTGGCCGACAAGCGGGTGTTCCCCGCCATCGACATCGCGAGGTCCGGCACGCGCAAGGAAGAGCTCCTGGTGCCGCCCGATCAGCTCAAGAAGATGTACGTGCTCCGCCGCATCCTGAACCCCATGGGCACGCAGGACGCGATCGAGTTCCTGCTCGATAAGCTCAAGCAGACCAAGGGCAACAGCGACTTCTTCGAGTCGATGAATACCTAGAGTTGCGAGAGTCTGCGCGGCCAGGATGCAACGCCGCAATCTGAGGCAACTAGTTGGTCGGTGCATCCTAGGCCCGATGATCCTCCCTACACGGATTTGATTGTTCGCTATCGCCAAGGAGATCGAAAGTCTCTTGAGCATTTCATCCTGGGTTCCATCTAGACACCCAAGAGTGTGCACAACGTTTAAGCGAACGACACCTGACGTGCGGCCTTGATCGTCTCGACGAGCTTCGCGGGCGCGGTAACCGGCAAGGAGCATTGCGGGCCGATGCAAACATAGGCCGTGGGCTTGCCGTCGATCGCCGTCTTGCCGTGCGCCGGCGATGATGTGGGTAGCGACTCTCCTGCCCCAATCTCCTGCACCACGGCGCCCGGCAGCGACACCTCGTTGAGCGCATGCCGCAAGAGACGCGCATCGCTTCCTTCAGGCACGACGAACACGATGAGCGTGGGAGCCATCACGTCGAGCACCGCCGCGAGCAGGCCGGCATGGGCGAGCACGTTCTCCCGCATCGCACCGGCGAACGCTTTCAGCACCGCTTCGGCGCGTTTGGCGTAGCGCTCCTCCCCGGTCCAGAGAGTGAGCGCCATCAGGTTCGACACCATCGTGCCGTTGGCGTTCGGTGTGGCTTCGTCCTGTCCGCTCAGCGGCCGCACGATGAGATCGGAAGTGTCGTCGGCGACGTAAAAATAGCCGCCGAGATCGTTCGCCCAATAATGCTCGTCGAGAATCTGAGTCCATTCACGCGCGCGTCCGATGTAGGTGCGTTCGCCCGTGACATTGGCGAGCGTGAGCGCCGCGCGGATCATGTTGGCATAGTCGTTGGCGGTCGCCGGCGCCTTCGCGTTACCGGCGCGATAGGCATGCATCAGCCGCCCGTTCGAGACCATTCTTGTACTGACGAAAGCGAAGGCGGCTTCCGCCGCAGCGAGCCATCGCGGCTTGTCGAAAGTGTCGGCCGCCTTGGCCAGTGCGGCGATCATCAGCCCATTCCAGTCGGCGAGCACCTTGTCGTCGAAGCCGGGCCGCACACGCGATGCGCGGCGCGTGAACAGCTTCGCCCGCATCTCGGCGAGATGGCGCTCGGTTGCCTCATTGCGGAGCTCGATCGCATCGAGTCGGTTGAGAATGTTATGGCCCTCGAAATTGCCTTCCGCCGTGACGCCGTAAATCTCGGCGAAGAGCCGCACATCATTCTCGCCGAGAATGTTGGAAATCTCGGCGAGACTCCAGATGTAGAATTTCCCTTCTTCGCCTTCGCTGTCGGCATCAAGCGAGGCAGCAAAGCCACCTCCCTCGACCACCATCTCGCGCAACAGCCAATCGACCGTCTCGGCGATGCGCTGCGCGAACAGCTTCAAGTTCTGCTCGCGCCATGACTCGGTCATCAGCTCGATGAGCTGCGCGTTGTCGTAGAGCATCTTCTCGAAATGGGGCACGAGCCAGCCCTCGTCCACGCTGTAGCGTGAGAAGCCGCCGCCGAGATGATCGTAGATGCCGCCTTGCGCGATATGCGTCAGCGTGAGGTTCACCGCCTCGAGCGGATTTAAGAGCCGATAACGCAACCCTGCACGCCACAACAGCTCAAAGAACTGTGGCTGGGGAAATTTTGGCGCACCTCTGATGCCGCCGTTCACCGGATCGATCGCTTGCACCATGCGGCGAGCGAGATCGGCCAGCGCCTCTTCAGATGGCGGCGCGCTCGCCGAGACTTTATGCGCCGGCTTCAGCCGGTCCTTGAGTACGTCCGCGTTCTGCCTGACCTTGTCCGGCTCTTGCGCGTAGACCCGCGCCACTTCATTCAGTACACTGACGAATGCCGGTCGCCCGTAGCGCTGCTCCTTGGGGAAATAGGTTCCGCCCCAGAACGGCTCCGCATCCGAGGTCAGGAACATGGTGAGCGGCCAGCCGCCCTGCTCACCGAGCTCGTGAAGCGCCCCCATGTAAATGGCATCGACGTCGGGGCGCTCCTCGCGGTCGACCTTGATGTTGACGAACAGGTCGTTCATCACCCGCGCGGTAGATTCGTCCTCGAAGCTCTCATGCGCCATGACGTGGCACCAATGGCAGGCGGCATAACCAACCGAGAGCAGGATTGGCTTGCCAGTCTCCCGCGCCTCAGCGAGCGCCGCCTCGCCCCAGGGACGCCAATGCACCGGGTTGTCCTTGTGCTGGAGAAGATAGGGGCTGGTCTCCCGGCCCAATTGGTTTCCTGGCACGCGTTCCTGCATGACCCTTCCGTTTCCGTTGTGCTGCTAGAATAACGCAATGACCGCCTTGTCCGACGCAACAAACATGGTCAATGCGCCTGACACCATCGTTGCTCTGGCGAGCGGCGTCGGCCCCGCCGCCATCGCCGTGGTCCGCGTCTCGGGCCCAAAGACGCGCGAGGTGCTTGAAGCGCTCTGTGGTGGCCTGCCCGAGCCGCGCCATGCTGCCTTGCGCGATATCGGCCCGCCGCATTGGTCTCTGCTCGATCGCGGCCTCGTCCTGTTCTTCGAGGCGCCGGCAAGCTTCACCGGCGAGGATATGGCAGAGCTCCAGGTCCACGGCAGCCGCGCGGTCATCAGCGAGCTGATCGAGGCGGTGCTGTCGCTTGACGGCACGCGGCTTGCCGAGCCCGGCGAGTTTGCCCGGCGCGCGCTCGAGAACGGCAAGCTCGACCTTCGCCAGATCGAGGGTCTCGCCGACCTCGTCAATGCCGAGACGCGTTGCCAGCGCGAGCAGGCCCTGCTCCAAGCGCAAGGCGTGGCGAGCGCTCGCTACGAAGCGTGGCGGCGGGGATTACTACGGGCACAAGCTATCGTCGAAGCCGAGCTCGACTTCGCCGACGAGGGCGATGTCGGGGTCGGCGCGTCGGTCGACGGCTGCCGGATCGTCGACGGGCTGCTGCGGGAGATTGACGAGCCGTTGCGGGGCGATGGCGAGCGCTTGCGCGACGGTGTGCGCATCGTCATCGCCGGCGCGCCGAATGCTGGCAAGTCGAGTCTGCTGAACGCGCTTGCTCGGCGCGATGTAGCGATCGTGTCTGAGGAGGCTGGCACCACGCGCGACGTGATCGAGGTCCATCTCGACCTTGCCGGTCTGCCGGTGATCCTCACCGACACCGCAGGCTTGCGCGATGCGGCGGGCAAGGTCGAGGCCGAGGGTGTGCGGCGCGCGCTGGCGCGAGCGGAGGAGGCCGACGTCGTGCTGTGGCTCGTTGATGCGACCGCGCCGCTATGGGACCCGCCGGCTGCGCTGAAGGCCAAGGCCTCCATCGTCGCCGTTAACAAGATCGACCTGGCAGAGGTGGCCGCGGGCAGCAGCGCCGTCCCCATCTCGGTCAAGACCGGGCAGGGGCTCGACCGGCTGATCGCGTCGCTCGAGGACCAGGCGGCCCTCGCGACGGAGTCTGGCGCAGGCTCGCCGCTGATGACCCGCGCGCGCCACCGCGTCGAGCTCGAAGGCGCCCGCGACGCCCTTCGCCGTTTCGGCGATCCTTCTCTCAGCCCCGAGCTCAAGGCCGAGGAGCTCAGGGTCGCGGCACGCCATCTCGGCCGCCTGACGGGGCGCATCGACGTGGAGGAGGTGCTGGGTGCCATCTTCGCCGAGTTCTGCATCGGCAAGTGAGGGCTGACTGATTCACGTGAAACGAAGATCATCGGCGAGCTCTAGAAGGGGCAACTGATTCACGTGAAACAATGGACGCGGGAACGCGAAGCGACTACCTACGGGCGCATGCGCCAGGATTTCGATAAGCGCTTCGATGTGATCGTCATCGGCGGCGGCCATGCCGGCTGCGAGGCCGCTGCCGCGGCCGCGCGCATGGGCGCCAAGACGGCGCTTCTGACCCATAGCTTCGCCACTATCGGCGAGATGTCCTGCAATCCGGCCATTGGCGGGCTCGGCAAGGGCCATCTCGTGCGCGAGATCGATGCGCTCGATGGGCTGATGGCCACGGTCGCCGACGAGGCCGGCATCCAGTTTCGCGTGCTCAACCGGAGCAAAGGCCCGGCGGTGCAGGGGCCGCGCGCCCAGGCCGACCGCAAGCTTTACCGCAAGGCCATGCAGGCGGCGATC
>JBLMXO010000137.1:0-8113 GCA_050257815.1 Actinomycetota bacterium | reverse complement strand
GGCGCGGTGACCAAGAATTTCGGGCCGCTCGGCATCGGCGTGGTCAGCTACGCGATGATCCAGACGACGGGCGATAGCGGATCTGGCGCGCGCTTCGGCTCGTTCGAATCGCGGGTCTATGGTGTCGGTCCGATCGTGAGTTTCACCACCAGCGCCGATCCCTCCAAGGCGCTCACCGTCCTCGCCAAGTGGTACAGCGAATTCGACGCCGAACACACTTTCGAGGGCAATACCGTCGACGTCGCCGTCAGCTTCAAATTCTAGTCCTTCGCCGCACGCTGCGCCGAATTAGCAAATCCTAAGCAAATCTCCCGACTGTCGCAGTCCGGATTGAACATCTGGGCTATTCTCCCGACCTTCTTGAGACCGAATCATTTTTCTCGACAGGAAGGAACTCCCAATGACCAGGACCTTTATCACCTGCGCGGCGTTCATGCTCGCAGGCGTAATCTCATCGTCTTCTGCGGCGCTCGCCGAGGATGCCATCACCCATCCCGCCAGCAAGACCATCGGTGCATCGAGCAGCGAGATGGTCGCGTCGCTCGGTGTCATCAACGCCGACGGCGCCACCCTCGAAGGTGGCAAACTCACGCTCACTGGAGTGTCGCCAAACACCATCGTGTTCGCTGACCGTCCCGTCCGAGCTGCAGGTCACGTGCTGACCGCGCATTTCCTCAGGGAGTGGGGACGAAGGCCAAGAGAGCTTCGCCAAGACGCCGCCTAACGCCACCATCTCCGTGTTCAGCAAAGACGGCACTTCGGTCAAGGACGCCGTCGTCATCCTCAAGACGCCAAAGCTCGAAGGTGACAAGCTAACTTTCGACGTCTCTGTCCTCGAAGGGGACCTCGAGAAAATAGACGGCCCGGCCGCACTCTTCATCGACCGCTTCGCGGTTCACTATGGCGGTGGCGGCTGGGGCCACGGCACGGTCGTCGTGGGCAGGGGGCCGGCTTGGCATGGCGCCTGGTATGCGCATCCAGGTGCCGCTTTCGCGACGGGCGCGGCAGTCGGCGCCGCTGTCGGTGCGGCTGCAGCTCCGAGCTACTACGGCGCTCCTTGCGGTTATTACCCCTACCCGCCCTGCTACTAAATTCTGTGACCGAGCCAGACCTTGGATGACCCGGCGGCGGGAAAGACCGCCGCTGTTTCATTTCTCGACGAGCACAGCGCGACAGCAAGTCGAGCGAGTAGCGGCACTGCTGAGAGGGCTTGCTCTGGCCCAAATGTGGTTGTGAACTAGGCGCGTGAGGGCGAGGCCATAGCGCACTCGCCCAGCGGAGCCATATGAACGCAAAGCCGAAAAAGACGGAAAAGCAGTCGCGGACGCCGCTCGTGGCGCTGACCGGCGCCACCGGCTTCATCGGTCAATATTTGCTGAATGAGCTGCCGAAGCGCGGCTATCGCTTGCGGGTCCTTTTGCGCCGCCCCACCGCGCTTCCGTCAGGCTGCGCGAGCGCCGTGATCGGCGACCTCGCCAAGCCCTACAATATGTCGGAAGCCCTCGCCGACGTTGATGCGGTGATCCACACGGCTGGTCTCGCCGAGACGATGTCCGGCGTGCCCGAGGACGATTATCGCCTGTTCAACACTGAGGCCACGATCGGGTTCGCCAAGGCGGCCGAGCGCGCGCGTGTCAAACGCTTCGTGTTCCTCTCTTCGATCAGAGCACAGTCAGGACCGATCGCAAGCCACATCCTCACCGAGGAGCACGAGCCCAAGCCAACCTGCGCTTACGGGAGGTCGAAGCTTGCTGCCGAGCAGGGTCTCAGCGAGACCGGCCTCGACTGGGTCGCGCTCAGGCTCGCACTCGTTTACGGGCCCGGCGTCCAGGGTAACATGGCGAAGCTCGCGCAACTCGCCCGTGCCCCCTATCCGCTTCCTCTCGCCGGTCTCAGGGGTGAGCATTCTCTGCTCGCACTCGACAATCTCGTCGAGGCGGTCGACAAGGTCTTGGTGGCACCCGCGTCGCTGAAGCGCCCGCTCATCGTCGCCGACCCGAAACCTCTCACCGTCGGGGCAATGATCGCCGCTATGCGCGCAGGTCTGGGCCGCCGGCCTGGATTGTTCTACGTCCCGAGCCCTCTACTTGCCGCGAGCCTTCGCGCCGCGCGACGGTCCGACGCATACACGCCTCTCTTCGGCTCGCTCGTCGCTTCCCCTTCTGCACTGCAGCGTCTCGATTGGCAGCCTCCCATCGAGACAGAAGCGGGACTCGCAGCGCTTCTGCGCAACGACGCAGTGCACTAGCTGCACTGCACAAAACGCCGCGACTTTTAGGTGGTTTGCAAGCGAAGCGTCTTACCTTCGTCGCATTCTCTTGCTAGAGTACATCATGGCAAGACGGGGGTCGCCATTGAGCAAGGCTAACGCCTTGGACGCGCGGCTCTGAGCTAATCACAATAATCAGAGCGCACCTCCCAGGCGGGCACGAGGAGGTGGGAATGGCACTCCCAAAAATCGTCCTGCATGGCAGGAAGATCATTCTCCTGAGCGGCTTCAAAGACGACGCTTGGGACAAGAGCACTAAGCACCGCAAAGTCGTGGTCTCTGCCGAGGACAAGCTGCGTAAGGCGGCCAAGGCAAGCCCCGATGCCTGCGCGTTCGGCTATATCGCCGGCGAGTGGATTGCGTCTGCCTGAGGATCTTGCTGTCGCTGAGCGCGACATTTGCTGCGCGGCCGCGTGCTCGCCATCCAGCAACTCGCTGAGCCTACTCAGGCGAAACGGTAACCCCCCAAGGCGCATCGCCCACGGCGATGGACTTCACCACGGTAAGGCTTGGCACGTCGATCACCGAGACGTCGTTGCTGTTGCCGTTGGTCACGAACAAGAGCTTGTCGTCCGGCGTGAAGGCAAGCTGCCAGACCCTCTGGCCGACCAGAAGATACTTCTCGACCTCGAGTGTCTTGGCATTGATCACCGCAACACGGTTGGCCGGGCCTAGCGCGACAAAAGCGCGGCTGCCATCCTTGGTGATGCGGACCCCGACCGGTTGGATGTGTTCCGGCTGCACGCCTGGAATCTGAAAGCCGATCGTCTTGATGATCTTGCGCGTCTTCACATCGATGACCGACACCGTGCCTGCAACCTCGGAGGACACCCAGAGCTGCGTCCCATCTGAGGTGAACTCGGCAAAGCGCGGGCGCGAGCCAACGAGAACGCTGTCGATCAACTCATAGGTGTCGGTGTCGATAAAATGCGCCATGTTGGAGGTCTCTGAAGTGGCGATCAGAAGCTTGCCGTCCGGGCTTACGCCCACACCCTCTGGTTCCACCCCGACGGGAACCTCAGCCACGACTCTCTTCTCCTTGAGATCGATCGCCGTCATCAGTGCATCATCCTCATTGGCGACGTAGACCGGACTGCCCGAGGGATGGATGTTGAGCTGCTCGGGGTCGGGACCTGAGGGCAAGTCCCCAACGATCTGGCGGCTCGCCACGTCGAGAATCTGCACTGTGTCGTCGTCGCTCGCGCAAATGAGCACTTGCTTGCCGTCTTTGGTTATCATGATCCCACGCGGGCGCTGCCCCACCGGGATCGTGGTCTGCACCTGGAGCGTCTTGCTGTCGATCACCGTGAGTGAGTTGCCCTTCTCATTGGAGACATAGACGGTGTAGGCGGCGGCAGGCGTCGCCGCGAGCATGGCGACCCCCGCAACCGCCCAGCAGAACCGACATGAACTCATCATCGCAGCATCATCCTCAGTGGAGCTTGCACTTTGTCTCAGGCTCGTCGATGCCGAGCGTGTCGACCTCCGCATGCTCGTGCAGGAAGCCCTCTTGCGGCGACATCGACACGGGCAGATCAGGACCGGCGATGATGATCGGCTGCCTGAGTTGCCCGTCCCAGGCGCGGAAGGTCACCTTCTGTCCCTTGAACGCGGCGAGATCGAATTTGTCGCTCCTGATATAGGTGTTGACGCGAGCGAACTCAGCGGAGCCTGTGCGTGTCACCCCCTCGCCGATTGCCCGCACCGCAACCCAAGCCTGATAATCGAGCGGTAGCATGAAGCGCTTGGCAAAGCGCTCGAAGCGGTTCTGCATCTGCGTCGCGCCCCATTGCTCGTGCGCCGGGTGCCAGCTCATGGCCTCGAGACCAGCCGTGCCTGCGACTGGACGCGGGTCGTAGCTGCGATAGGGAAGATAAGGTCCGAACACTTCGCTTTCGTCGGCGACGATGAGCACATCGTAATCGGGCGCGCCCTGCGTGAGCATCGGCATCTGCTGCTGGATTTGCTGCTCGCCTGAATCGGTGCGGCGCGCTTCGAGCGAGCCCTTATATTCGCGCTCCTCGACGATCTTCCCGCCGAAGCGCTTGGCTGACCTCTCGATCGCGGCGAGATAATCAAGATCCTCGGGAAACACACCCTTCACCACCAGCCAGCGCGTCCATTTCTTCCACACGAGATATTGCGCCAGCGCATCCGCGAGCATGGCGCGGTCCGGTGCCACATGCAGCACATTGGCGCGGCAGTCCTCCTGGCGGAGGCTGACGTCAGGCGCGCTGATATTGAACAGAAGCACACCCTTGTCTTTGACCGCATCGGCCAGCTCAAGGAGCGTCTTCGCCGGTGCATCGACGAGCACGAAATGGTGCCCGCTTGCAACGAGCTGCTCCAGCGTAGCGACCGCATCGCCGTCCACCGGCACGCGCTCGACCTCGAGGATGACTTGCTGCTTGGTGAAGCGGCCGGTCGTGTTGTTGTCCTTGAGCGCTATCTGGGCGCCGGCGACGCCGATATCGGCCGGCGGAATATTGAGCCGCGAGATCGGCAGCGGCCGCTTCACCACCTGCACGAGGTAGCCGATCGGCACCGTCCCGACATCGCCCCCAGGCGCAGGCTCCGTCGCAGGCGCCGCCCTGCCCTCATCCGCAGCGTGAACCGGCCCCCAGCTCGCGAGGCCAATAGCCAGCGCCAGCACAGCGCAAAGACGCGAGATGATGCTCACCGGACAAGGCAATGGGCGACGCTGGCGGGACTGCATGCGCGAAGAACCTACTGACAGGGAACAGACCTTCGCAAATCCGCCGCTCTGCTAACACCCAAAATGTACCCTTCGCCACATCCCAAAATAGCAAGTCACACAGTCAGAAGTAGCAATTGTCTTGCCAATCAGCAGCCCGCATTGGGCCCTTTGACAGGGGTTTATTGACAAAACGCAAGGTCGCGAGCAGTGTTTTCTCGTGAAGGCCCGATAGGAGCACCCGGACAAACGGGAGAATGGGGCCACACCAAGGGAGGAAAACATGGCGAGTTGGAAAGTGCGTGGCGCGCTTGCGGGCGCGCTCGTGTTGGGCTCTGCGGGCGCGATCGGTCAAGCATTGGCGGCGGATGCGCCCGTCACTCCGGTGACGCAGGATCAACTCAACGCTGCGGCGAGCGACAAGAATAACTTCCTGCATACCAACGGGAATTACGACCAGACCCGTTACTACCCCGGCAAGCAGATCAATACCGACAATGTCGGCAAGCTTCATCCCGCCTGGATCTTCCAGACCGAGGTGAAGGAGTCGATGGAGACGACGCCGATCGTTGTCAACGGCGTGATGTATATCACCACCTCCTTCGACCATGTCTATGCGCTCAACGCCAAGACCGGCGAGGAGTACTGGCATTACAAGCACGACATGGGTCCGGTCACGACCTATTGCTGCGGCCCCAACAACCGCGGCGTCGCTGTCTATAACGACAAGGTCTATCTCGCGACGCTCGACTCTCAGCTCGTCGCTCTCGACGCTAAGACCGGCAGCGTGGTGTGGAAGACGCAGATTGCCGATCCCACGCTCGGCTACAGCGAGACCATGGCGCCGACCGCCGTCGACGGGAAAATCCTGATCGGCACCAATGGCGGCGAGTACGGCATCCGCGGCTTCGTCAGAGCCTATGACGCCGAGACCGGCAAGATGATCTGGAACTTCGACACCATCCCGGAGAACTCGGTCGGCGTGTGGGCCACCGCTGACGCCACAGGCAAGGACCTCCACCGCGATATCGCGGCGGAAAAGGCGGAACTCGCCAAGAACGGCGATCCTTACAAGACGCTCGGCGGCGGCGTGTGGCAGAACCCGTCGGTCGATCTCAAGACGAAGCGCGTCTATTTCGTGGTCGGCAACCCGTCGCCCGACCTCTACGGCGCCATCCGGCCCGGCGACAATCTCTATACAGAGTCGCTCGTCTCGGTCGATCTCGACACCGGCAAATATGTTTGCCACTTCCAATATATCCCGCACGACGTATGGGACCTTGACGACACGAGCCCGACGGTGCTGGTCGACGCCAAGGACAAGGACGGCAACGTCGTGCCCGCCGTCATTCACGGCGGCAAGACCGGGCATGTCTACGTCAACAACCGCAAGGATTGCAGCCTGATTCGCTTCTCCGAACCGATGGTGTCGCAGGAAGGCATGTACACCTTGCCGACGCCTGAAGGCGCCCGCATGCTTCCCGGCGCCAATGGCGGCGTCGAGTGGTCGGTGATGGCGGTCAATCCAGAGCTTGGTTTGACCTACGCCGTCAACCTGCACCAGCCGATGACCTATCAGGTGCAGGCCTCGCCCTATCCCGGCGGCAAGCTCTGGCTCGGCGGCGCCTTCAAGGTGATCCCGACCGAGGAGTCGTTCGGCAACGTCACCGCCGTCGACTACAATACCGGCAAGATCGCCTGGCAGGTCAAGACGCCTCTTCCAATGATGGGTGGTGCGCTGACCACGGCCGGCGGACTGATGTTCACCGGCGAAGGCACCGGCTGGTTCAGGGCGTATGACGCCAAGGACGGCAAGGTGCTGTGGTCGTTCTTTGCCGGCGCGGGCGCCAATGCCCCGCCTGCCGCCTATCAGGTGGACGGCAAGGAATACATCGTCGTCGGCGCGGGTGGTAACACTCAGATCGACTTCAAGCGCGGGAACAACATCATCGCCTTCACGGTTGACTGATCGTTCGATCCTATCGCTTGATCTAAACATGAGGACGGGGCAGGAATGCCCCGTCCTTTCCTTGCCGGTACACCTTAGCCTTTGAGAGTGAAGCTCGTGGCCACGTCCTCTTGGTCTTACTCAAGCCTCGCGACCGTCCTTGCCGCTCTTGTGCTCGCGGGCTCGAGCGCGCTGGCGAATGATGCGCCCCCCGCTCCGATCGCCGACAAGGTCAAGATCTGCGCCGGCTGTCACGGCGAGCAGGGCGTGCCCGTTCAAAAGGTCATCCCGGTGATATGGGGTCAGAACGCCGGCTACCTCTTTTATCAACTTCGCGACTTCAAGAGCGGCGCGCGCAAGAACGGAATCATGTCGCCGATCGCCGCCAATCTCGATCAGTCCGACCTGCTGCCGATCGCGGAATATTTCTCCAAGCTGAAATGGCCCAGTCTCGAGCAGCCTCCTGCGCCGGCCGATGTGGCCAAGACAGCGCAAGCCGCGGCGGCGTCAATTGGCTGCCCAGGATGCCACCTTGCCTACTTCCAGGGCGACGGAACGACAGCGCGTCTTGCCGGGCAAAACCACGACTATCTCTTCAAGACCATGAACGACTTCCGTGATGGCACGCGCGGCAACAATCCCGGCATGTCGGATCTGATGAAGGCGACCTCCACAGACCAGATCGCGGCACTTGCGCAATATCTCGCCGGGCTCCAGATCGACGCCTATCTGAACCAGGGGCATTAGCAGAGTCCGCCCCACTCGATTCGTCATGCCCGGCTTTGAGCCGGGCATCCAGGGGCAACAGGCACCGGCCAGCGGCCCTGGATCGCCGGGTCAAGCCCGGCGATGACGTGCGCGATTCAATTCGAAGAAATTGCGCTCTAATTCGGATTGGCGGCAAGCTTGTCACGAAGCGCCGTAAGCGACGTCAGATCGCTCGCTCGCTTGCCCTCTTTGTCCTTGAGGGTCTTGTCGGCGCCGCGCGCCAAAAGAAGATCGACCGCTTCGGCGTGGTTGAGCTCGGCAGCAATCATCAGTGCGGTGCGCCCGCGATTATCCGCGTCATCGATGTGCGCACCCCGATCGAGCAGCATGGTCATGACTTCGGTTACGTCTTGCACTCCGGCTTCGTCCGAATAACCGGCGGCCCACATCAACACGGTGAGGTCGTTTCCATAGCGCGCATTGACGTCGACCC
>JBLMXO010000136.1:0-3695 GCA_050257815.1 Actinomycetota bacterium | reverse complement strand
CGGAAAAGGTGTCTTCGTCCATGACATCGATCTTCACCGTCATCAGCTTGCCGCCGAGCAGTCTCAAGGCTTCGGTGTTGAGCTTAGTGGTGAAGCCCACGGTGAGATTGAGATCTTCACTTGTGGATCGGCCGGGATTGTTGATGAAGATCCACACGCCAAGGATTCGTGCCTGTGCCGCCATGATAGCCCCCTCTTTCAAGAGATGCGATGCCGGAACGCGCGAGGCCGGCGGCGCAGACGAACCGCCTGGCCAGAGGCAAGCTAATTTTTCGCTGACGCCGCAATCCCTCGAGAGCCTCAACGCGTGACGATTAGCGTCGTTCCCCGGTGCGCAGAAATTGTTGTCGCGGAGATAGGAGCGGGCTGAATGCCGCTACTCAAGCGTCCTCGCGACACGGAGCCCGAAGAAGCTGAAGCGAGCGCCGGAGGTAGCCCTACCGCGAAAGGCCGAACGGAGATTCCTCGCGGCTTGCGGCGGCAAATGGCCGTGCTTCCCTTGTGGGAAAGCTCTCTCCTGGGGGAGAGGGGTATTCACGCTGCCGCGACTCCCAAACCTACCGCAATGCGGTGCGGAGCGCGGCTGAGGCGGCGATGGGGGCGAGCACGATGCTCACGAGCGACAGCGCCGTAAGCATGAGAAGCGGCGGCCAGGGCGAGGCTGGACCGACGATGGCGGCAGATGCCGCGGCTACGCCGAAGATCAAGACCGGCACGTAGAGCGGCAGGACGAGAAGCGCGAGCAGAAGTCCGCTGCGGCGAAGGCCGAGTGTCAGGCTCGCGCCGATCGCGGCGACGAAGCTGACCGCGGGCGTGCCGGCGAGCATCGACAGAACGAGCAGCGGAATCGCGTTGAGCGGCAGGTTGAGCAGGAGCCCGAGCAGTGGCGCGATCAGCGCAAGCGGCACGCCGGTCGTGATCCAGTGGGCGAGACTCTTGATGGCGGCGACAAGCGGCAGCGGCAAAGGACCCGTGGTGAGAACGTCGAGCGCCCCGTCCTCGTAGTCGTTGTGGAAGATGCGATCGGCCGAGAGCAAGCCTGCGAGCAGAAGCCCGATCCACAACATGCCGGGTGCGATGCGCGCGAGCAGGTTGAGGTCGGGGCCAAGCCCAAGCGGGGTCAAGGCGACGACGATGAGATAGAAGCCGAGCGCCGTGCCGATGGCGCCGCCTTCGCGGAAGGCGAGCGCGATGTCGCGCCAGAGCAGGGCGAAGGCCGGGCTCATGCCGCGCGCTTCTTTCCGAGCGCGAGCTTATGCGCGAACTTGGTCTTGAGCGGGGTGTGGCTCGCGACCACGGCGATGCCGCCTTGCGCGAGGTGAGCGCCGATTGCGCCGTCGAGCAGCTTGAGCGAGGGCGCATCGAGCGAGACTTGTGGCTCGTCGAGCAGCCAGATCGGGCGCGGGGCGGCAAACAGGCGGGAGAGCGCGAGCTTCCGCTTCTGCCCGGCAGAGAGGAGCCCGGCCGGGAGATCGGCGAGCGGGCGGAGACCGAAGGCGGCAAGCGCATTCGGCAAGTGATCGGGGCGCCCCCCCAGGAAATCAGCCCAGAAGGCGAGGTTATCGGCGACGGAGAGACTCGTCTTCACCGCATTGAGGTGGCCGACATAGTGGCAAAGCTCGGGGATCGCCGCGTCGTCGCCCGCGCCCGTGAGCGTCAAGCTCCCTCCAGCGAGCGGGAGTAGCCCGGCGAGCTGGCGCAAGAGGCTCGTCTTGCCCGCACCGTTAGGGCCGGTGACAAGCAGCCCTTCGCCGGGGGCGAGCGTGAAGCTCAAATCCTCGAACAGGATCCGCCCGCCGCGCTGGCAGGCGATCCCATGAGCAGCCAGGCCAATCGTTTGCGACATTTGCTTAGGATTTGCGCAATTTGGCGGAGAGTAAGGCACCGGATCCTTGGGGTCCCCCCAAGGACGCGCTCATTTCGCGTCATTGTCTCGTCGCCGCAAGGGCTTTTATATAGGCCCGTCGCTCAAGCCTTGATCGAGGGTGGCGTCCAAGCGAGAGGTGGGGGTGCCCCACCTCTGCCGATTGGTCGCGCCCTTGCATGCGCTTGCAGCGTTTGCCTTAGCGAGACTTCACCTTGGAGATCCCCGTGACATCGGCACTGGAACCCGCGCTCGACAGCTTCAAATGCAAGCGCACGCTCGAGGTGGACGGCAAGAGTTTCGACTATTTCAGCCTCAAGGAGGCCGAGGCCAACGGGCTGATCGGGATTGGCAATCTGCCCTTCTCGCTCAAGGTGCTGCTTGAGAACCTGCTCCGCCACGAGGACGGGCGCACGGTCACCGCCGACGACATCCGGGGCGTCGCGCTCTGGCTCCAGGAGCGGCGAAGCGACCGCGAGATCGCGTTCAGACCGGCGCGCGTGCTGATGCAGGACTTCACCGGTGTCCCCGCGGTGGTCGATCTCGCCGCCATGCGCGACGCGATGGCCAAGCTCGGCGGCGACCCGCAGAAGATCAATCCGCTCGCGCCCGTCGATCTCGTCATCGACCATTCGGTGATGGTCGACGCCTTTGGCTCCGATCGCGCGTTCCAGCTCAATGTCGACAAGGAATATGAGCGAAACGGCGAGCGCTATGCCTTCCTGCGCTGGGGCGCGGGTGCCTTCGACAATTTCCGCGTGGTGCCGCCGGGCACCGGCATCTGCCACCAGGTCAACCTCGAATACCTCGCGCAGACGGTGTGGACGCGTCAGGCAAACGGCGGCAACCCGCAGGCCTTCCCCGACAGTCTCGTCGGCACCGACAGCCATACCACCATGGTCAACGGGCTCTCGGTGCTCGGCTGGGGCGTCGGCGGCATCGAGGCGGAAGCGGCCATGCTCGGCCAGCCCATTTCCATGCTCATCCCTGAGGTGGTCGGCTTCAAGCTTACCGGCGTGCTGCGCGACGGCGTTACGGCGACCGACCTCGTGCTCACCGTAACCGAGATGCTGCGGCGGCTCGGCGTGGTCGGCAAGTTCGTCGAGTTCTACGGCGCCGGCCTCGGCAATCTTCCCCTCGAGGACCGCGCCACCATCGCCAACATGGCGCCCGAATACGGCGCGACTTGCGGCTTCTTCCCCATCGACGAGGAGACCATCGCCTATCTCAAGGCGACGGGGCGCAAGAAGTCGCGCATCGCCCTCGTCGAGGAGTATGCGAAGGCGCAAGGGCTCTACCGCCAGGACGACACGCCGGACCCCGTGTTCAGCGCGACGCTTGCTCTCGATCTCGGCTCGGTCGAGCCGTCGATCGCGGGACCGAAGCGCCCGCAGGATCGCGTGCCGCTCGCGCAGGCCTCGGAGGCCTTCGCCGTCGCGCTCGACAAGGAATATGGCAAGGGGGCTGAGGCGAATTTGCGCGTGCCGGTCAAGGACAAGAATTTCGATCTTGGCCACGGCGACGTGGTGATTGCGGCGATCACCTCCTGCACCAACACATCGAACCCTTACGTGATGGTCGCCGCCGGCCTGCTCGCCAAGAACGCGGTGAAGCGGGGCTTGAGCGTGAAGCCTTGGGTCAAGACCTCGCTCGCGCCGGGGTCGCAAGTTGTGACCGATTATCTCGAGGAGGCCGGTTTGCAGAAGCATCTCGACCGGCTCGGCTTCAACCTGGTCGGCTACGGCTGCACCACCTGCATCGGCAACTCGGGTCCGCTGCCCGAGGAGATCTCGCATACCATCCATGCGCATCATCTCGCCGTCGCCGCCGT
>JBLMXO010000135.1:0-2964 GCA_050257815.1 Actinomycetota bacterium | reverse complement strand
CGCGCGGCAGTTCATCGGCTGAGCGAAATCGGGTGGAGCGGTAACGACTACCGACCGCTGGGACACGTCATTGACGAAAAGGCCATCGTGAACGCGGCCGTCGGCCTGCTGGCGACCGGTGGCTCGACCAATCACGTGATCCACTTGCCCGCCATCTCGAGGGCCGCAGGCATCCTGATCGATTGGGACGATTTCGACCGGCTGTCGGCAGCCGTTCCCTTGATCGCGCGGATCTACCCCAATGGCGCGGGCGACGTGAACCAATTCCATGCTGCCGGAGGGATGGCCTTTACCATCGCCACGCTGCTCGAAGCGGGACTGCTGCATCACGACATCATGACGGTTGGAGGCGACGGTCTCGAAGATTATGCGAGAGAGCCAGCGCTCGATGGTGACGATCTCGCCTGGCGCAGCGCGCCGGCCTTCCCTCGCGACGAGACGATGCTGCGCCCGGCAAGCGACCCGTTCAATCCGGAGGGTGGCATGCGTCTCGTCCAAGGCAATCTTGGGCGAGCGACGTTCAAGACAAGCGCTGTGGACTCCTCGCGTTGGACGATCGAGGCTCCGGCGCAAATCTTCAGCGATCAAGATGCGGTCCTCGCCGCCTTCAAGGCCGGCGAGCTCAACCGTGACATCGTTGTGGTGGTACGCTTCCAGGGGCCGCAAGCGAATGGGATGCCTGAGTTGCACAAGCTCACGCCCGCGCTTGGCGTGTTGCAGGATCAAGGCTTCAAAGTCGCACTCGTCACTGACGGCCGCATGTCCGGGGCATCGGGCAAGGTGCCGGCAGCCATTCATGTCAGTCCTGAGGCTCTTGGCGGCGGTCCGCTCGCCAAGCTCCGCGACGGCGATATCGTCCGGCTCTCCGCCGAACAGGGCGAGCTCACGGCGATCGTCGATAACGATGAGTGGCGCGCACGCGAGCCGGCGATGCCGCCGCCGTCCCCCTTCGGCACTGGGCGCGAGCTGTTCGCCTTGATGCGTGAGAGGGCCGACGCAGCCGAGAAGGGCGCTTCCGGGATTCTTGCGGCGGTAGGCCTGTGATGGAGATCGTGACGGCGGATATCGGCGGGAGCCATGCGCGCTTTGCCCTTGCCGACGTCGCCGATGGCCGCGTGACGCGATTAGGCGAAGCGGTCACGTTAAGAACCGTCGAGCACGCCAGCCTGCACACCGCCTGGGAGAGCTTTGGCCAGCGGCTCGGCCGGGCGCTCCCTCGGGCAGCGGCAATCGCCGTAGCCTGTCCCACCACAGGCGAGATGCTGAAGCTGACCAACAATCCCTGGATCATCCGTCCCGCGATGATCGGCGAGAGGTTGGGTGTAGACCGCTTCACTCTGATCAACGATTTCGGTGCCATTGCCCATGCCGTGGCCCATCTCGGAGACGAGCATCTCAGGCATTTGTGTGGTCCGAACGTCCCCCTCCCCGAGAAGGGTGTGATCAGCATAATCGGTCCGGGCAGCGGATTGGGCATGGCCCATCTCTTGCGCCGGGGCGGCCAAGACATCGTTGTCGAATGCGAGGGCGGACACATCGATTTCGCTCCAGTCGACGAGATCGAGGACGTGATCCTGGCACGACTTCGACAGCGCTTTGGCCGCGTCTCGGTCGAGCGGGTCGCCTCCGGACCTGGCCTTGCCAATATCTACGAGGTTCTGGCTAGCCTTGAGGGTCGCGCCGTGCGGACGGGTGACGACAAGGCGCTGTGGACCGCGGCATTCTCGGGCGAGGACAGTCTGGCGGTCGCGACGCTCGATCGCCTCTGTCTCATTCTCGGCAGCATCGCCGGGAATATCGCGCTCGCGCACGGAGCAAATGCGGCGGTCATCGCGGGCGGCCTTGGCCTGCGTATGGCGGACCTCCTGCCCGGCTCCGGGTTTGGCGGTCGGTTCGCCGCCAAGGGTCGCTTCGAGCGGATGATGGCTTCGATGCCCGTCAAGATCATCACTCACCCGCAGCCGGGGTTGCTCGGTGCCGCTTTGGCCTTTGCCAAGCAGTTTGCCGAATGACCGGCATCGACACGATCATGACGATGGGGCCTGTCATTCCGGTCCTGGTGATCGAAGACCCCGCCCACGCTCGCCCGATCGCCGAGAGTTTGGTCGCCGGTGGCTTACGCGCGCTCGAGGTGACATTGCGCACACCTGTCGCGTTCGACGCGATCCGGAAAATGTCGAAGGTCGAAGGTGCCGTCGTCGGAGCCGGCACGGTTCTCACTCGCCAGGATCTCCAAGCTAGCCTCAAGGCCGGCGCGGAATTCATCGTCTCGCCAGGCCTGACACCCTCTCTCGCCGGAGAGGCGATTGCCTCCGGCATTCCTTACTTGCCGGGGATTCAGACCGCCAGCGACATTATGTATGGGCTTGATCTCGGGCTTAGCCGATTCAAATTCTTCCCTGCTATGGCCGCGGGAGGCATTCCTACACTTAAGGCTTTATCGGCGCCGTTCCATCAGTGCCGCTTCTGTCCAACCGGCGGCATTACCGAAGCCACCTTAGGCAATTGGCTCGAACTCAATTGCGTCCAATGCGTGGGCGGAAGCTGGCTGGTGCCGAAAGGCACACCCGACATCGACAAGATTAGGGAAAACGCTGCAAACGCCGCTCGCGTAGGTCACGCTGCACCGCTATCGAGGAGTTAGATACATATAGACCTCCGGTTAGCCGCCGCCGTGCGCGTCACCCGCGTACGTGACTGCGCGCGAAGTTCCGCTTTCTGAATTCATCAGATCAGCCCGGACAATGCTTAAGGGACAGCGCTAGCCCATGAGCTTCCGAACGATGGCGGCCGCTCGTTCGGTGTCGTTCGGGGGTTCGTAGGACCATTGCTCGATAACGCCAGAGAACGGACGGGTAATGCCAGAATCCCTCAGCGGCTTGTGAAATCGCCTCAGTTTTTTGGGTTCCTCTCCAAGAGAGAAAACATGAACGGGCTTGCCTGTGGCGCAAGCCTCAGAGACCA
>JBLMXO010000134.1:0-2716 GCA_050257815.1 Actinomycetota bacterium | reverse complement strand
CGGAGTCACAGCGATAGACGCGGCCTGGCGCGATGATGCGGAGCGGCGGCTTTTGCCTGAGCATCGTCCTGATCTGCACCGGGCTCGTATGCGTGCGTAAGACCGCGCGCGAGCCGTCGGGTGCTTCCGCAAAATAGAACGTGTCGTGGTCCTGCCGCGCGGGATGCTCGGGCGGAATGTTGAGCGCGGTGAAATTGTTGAAGTCGGTCTCGATGTCGGGCCCCTCGGCGATGGAGAAACCCATATCGGCGAAGATCTCGGTGATCTCGTCAGTGACCTGGCTCACGGGGTGAATGCGACCCGCGGCGAGTGGGCCTTCGCGCACGGGAAGCGTCACGTCGGCGCGCTCTGAGGCGAGCTTTTCTGCCGTTGCTTGCTTGGCCAGCACCTCGCGCTTCGCCTCCAGCGCCGTGGCGATGCCTTCTTTCAGGCTGTTGACGGCCTGCCCGTAGCTCTTGCGCTCTTCCGGCGGAAGCGAGCCCAAACCTTGCATCAACTCCGAGACGCGGCCCTTCTTGCCGAGCGCGGCAATGCGCACTTCTTCCAGTGCGCCGAGGCTCGAGGCGCGTGCGATCGCGTCAAGAAGCTCGGTCTTGAGACTGTCGAGCTCAACGCTCATGGCATTCCGCTCCCAATCCCGGAACCCGCCGGGGAGGGGATCAAGCCCGCACGGCGGCTTGCGCGGCCTGGACCAGACCCTGGAAGGTTTGCGGCTCGTGCACGGCGATGTCGGCAAGCACCTTGCGGTCGAGCTCGATGCCGGCTTTCTTCAGCCCGTCGATCAGCCGGCCATAGGTGAGGCCATTGGCGCGCGCGGCAGCATTGATGCGCTGGATCCACAAAGCGCGAAAGGTGCGCTTGCGCACCTTGCGATCACGATAGGCATACTGCCCGGCCTTCTCGACCGCCTGCTTGGCGACGCGGATGGTGTTCTTGCGGCGGCCGTAATAGCCCTTCGCCTGCTTGATCACCTTGCGGTGTCGGGCATGGGCGGTAACGCCGCGTTTTACACGGGACATGATGGTGCTCCTTCGAAGCTGAGCCTTGGGCCGCTAACGGCCGTAGGGCAGGAAATTCTTCTTCACGATCTTCGCGTCCTCGTCCGACAGGACCATGGTTCCGCGCGCCGTCCTGATGAACTTGGTCGGGCGCTGAATCATGCCGTGACGCTTGCGCGAGGCTTGGCACTTGACCTTGCCTGAGGCCGTGAGCTTGAAGCGCTTCTTGGCACCGCTCTTGGTCTTCATCTTGGGCATTTGGCTTCCTTTTCTTTCAGCCCACGCGAGCCTCTTACGAGACCGGGGCAAACGATTTCGACAGTTTGAAAGCATGCGAGCCGCCACGGCATGCCCCGCCGGGCGGCTCCTTGTGGGCGCGTTATAGGGTGGTTTTGCGCCGAAATGCAAGGGCTAGCCAGCCCTTAACCATGGGACTTAAGCCGGGATTTAGGGTCGCTCGCTTATGAGGGAGACTGGGCCACTGAAGACGCTTTGCCTGTTTAGAGCCGCGCATGCGAAGATGCTGTTACGCGCCCCCATTCACCGACTAAGCCGTTGGTTCGAGCGTCAGAGCCGGATCAAGCGCGATCTCATCATCATGGGAGCGATCATGCTCCCACTCTATGTAGTTGCGGTGTGGGGGGATGCCTTCGATAAATTCCTTGCATTCACAGACGAGCCTGAAAGCGACGCAATCGACTGGCTCATCATCCTGTTCGTTTTTCTCGCCGTCGGCGCGAAGATTTACTCCGTTCGGCGGACCATTGACTTGCATCGCGAGGTTCGCCGTCGGCGCAAAGCGGAGCGTGATGCCTATGAACTTGCTCGCCAGGATGTTCTAACCGGCTTGCCCAACCGGCGCTGGTTCGTCGAGGAATTCGACAAGTTGAATTGCCAGCAGGGTGACGGCGAAGCCCGTGCCGTGTTCGTCGTCGATCTCGATAATTTCAAACCAATCAATGATGTCTACGGTCACAGACTGGGTGATGAAGTTCTCCGCGTCATCGCCAAGCGCTTAAGCCAACTGGCTAAGGGCGCAGTAGTCGCCAGGCTTGGCGGCGATGAGTTTGGCCTCCTCATGCATTATCGCCGCGACAGCGACGCGCCCGAGCGTATGGCGCGGCGCATCGTGCATGAGGTCTCGAAGCCGATCCATCTGGCCTCGCTTGCATTGCAAGTCGGGGTAAGCGTCGGCGTCGCCATGTGGGTGCCGGGCATCTCCGACAATAGCAACATGGCAGCTCGTGACGGAGCCCCGGTCCACACGGCGCTACGCCAAGCCGACATGGCCATGTATTGGGCCAAGGCCGAAGGCCGCGGCCGCTACTCCTTCTTCGACCGGAGCATGGACGAGAGGTTGCAGCAGAGGGTAGAGCTCGAAAGCGAGATCAGAGGGGCGATCGAGACGGGGCAGATCGTTCCCTACTACCAGCCTCTGGTCGACCTCGACACCGCGAAAACGGTCGGCTTCGAGGTGCTGGCACGATGGGAGCATCCGGTCCGCGGCTTGCTGATGCCGGATCTCTTCATCCCGATCGCCGAGGACACCGGCACTATCGGTCTGCTGACCGATCGCCTGCTCGAGCGCGCAATGGAAGATGCCAAGGCTTGGCCCCACCACCTCTACATCTCGATGAATTTCTCGCCGCGGCAAATCTCAGATCCAATGCTCGCGCAACGCATTCTCGGCCTGCTCACCAAGGCCGCGTTCGCGCCCC
>JBLMXO010000133.1:0-2711 GCA_050257815.1 Actinomycetota bacterium | reverse complement strand
CCCTGCCCCTTGGCAGCGTAAGTGGCGATGTCGGCCTCGTACAGAAGCACGTCGAGGCTATAGCCGAAACTGTCGGTCGACGCGATGCCGACGCTCGCCGTCACCTTCACCGGCTCGTCGGCAACGCGCATCGTCGTCGCCGCAATCCGCCTGCGCATCCGCTCGGCAATCGTTAACGCCTCGCTCACATCCGTCTCCGGGAGCAAACAGCAGAATTCATCGCCACCCAGCCGAAACAAGAGGTCTCCTGGGCGAATGTTGTTGCACGCGACCGAGACAAATCTCGTCAGCAACTGGTCGCCGCCGACATGTCCGAACCGGTCGTTGAGCTCCTTGAACTGATCGAGATCGATCAAGAGCAGACAAAGCGGCTTCTTCGCCATCCGATGGCGCATGATCAGCCGCTCTCCATACCCAAGAAACGCGCGGCGGTTATAGGCCCCGGTCAGCAAATCGGTCTGCGCCTTGAGCTTCTGCTGGCGCTCGAGCCGCTCCCGCGTCATGGCGACAATGAGCACAGCCAAGACGATGGTGTGAAGGAAAAGGATCAGACTGAATGCGCCTAGCCAACTCGCTTGCACGGGCTGCGCCCCGAAGGGAAACGGGGCGACCCCGATGAGAGCGATCCGGCTGGCGAAAAAAATGGAAAGCGACGCAAACAGAAGGATGATCGGCCAACGTGACGGCAGCCTTTCTTCGCGGCCGCGCCAGAACTCGATCCCCGCCATGCCGGCGATCGGCGACAGCAAGAGCGACGACAGGACGACCCGGTAGCTCCCGGTCTCGAGGAAGCCGGGGACAAGGCAGGCTAACAGCCAGATCGTCGGCGCCACCAACACGGGCAGCCAAAGCGGCTCGCGGCCCTCGAACGTGCGCGCGCCCTGCCAAACGCAGGCCATGGCAGCGATCAGAAGCGCGACCTCGTAGCCGAACGGCAAAGACGAGAACTCGAACCGATTGAGCAGAAAGAAGAGCGCCGCCACGTCACCGAGAAAGAACGTCGCGCTCCACCAAACGAACCAGACCGCACGCTTGTCCCTGAGCCAAAAGACGACGAACAGGATCCCGAGCAGGGTCCTGGCAAAAATCCCCATCAGCACGACCGTGAAGCCGTCGATCTGCATGCTGCTGTCCCGAGCTAGGCTGCTCCAAGCCGGCTCCTACTCCCACTCGATGGTGCCGGGGGGCTTGGAGGTGATGTCGTAGACCACGCGGTTGATGCCGCGCACCTCGTTGATGATGCGCCGCGCGGCAGCGCCTAAAAAATCGTGGGAGAAGTCGTAATAGTCGGCAGTCATGCCGTCGGTCGAGGTGACGGCTCTGAGCGCGCACACAAAGTCGTAGGTGCGCGCGTCGCCCATCACGCCCACCGTGCGCACCGGGAGCAGCACGGCGAAGGCCTGCCAGATCTTGTCGTAAAGTCCCTGCTTCCTGATCTCCTCGATATAGATGGCGTCGGCCTTGCGCAGGATGGCGAGCTTCTCTTCGGAGACCTCGCCCGGGATACGGATGGCAAGCCCAGGCCCAGGGAAAGGATGGCGATCGACGAAGGCGGGCGGAAGCCCAAGCTCGCGGCCGAGCGCCCTCACCTCGTCCTTGAACAATTCGCGCAACGGCTCGATCAGCTTGAGCTTCATGCGCTCGGGCAGGCCGCCGACATTATGATGCGACTTGATGGTCGCTGACGGCCCGCCAAGTGGCGACACGCTCTCGATCACGTCGGGATAGAGCGTCCCTTGCGCGAGATACTCGACACCACCGGCCCTGTCGGCTTCCTCCTCGAACACATCGACGAACAGCTTTCCGATCGTCTTGCGCTTCTCTTCCGGATCGGTGACCCCCTTCAGAGCGTCGAGGAACTTCGCCGACGCATCGACCGCGACGAGCGGAATGTTGTAGTGGCCACGAAAGAGATCGACGACCTCGCGTGCCTCGCCTTGGCGCAGCAGTCCGTGGTCGACGAAGATGCACGTGAGCTGATCGCCGATCGCCTCGTGGATCAGAAGAGCGGTCACGGCTGAATCGACCCCGCCGGAGAGACCGCACACGACATTGGAATCGCGCACCTGCTCGCGGATGCGCGCGACCTCGCTGTCGCGGAAATGCGCCATGGTCCAATCGCCGGGGCAGCCGGCGATGTTGCGCACGAAATTGCGGATGATCGCGGCGCCCTTCGGCGTATGCACCACCTCGGGGTGAAACTGCAGGCCGTAGAGCCTGCGCGGGTCGTCGGCGATCGCTGCGAACGGCGCGCCGGTCGAGATGCCGACGGCGCGGAAGCCGGGCGGCAGCCGCGTTACGCGGTCGCCGTGGCTCATCCACACTTGCGCGCGGTCGCCTTCGTGGAACACGCCGTCGAACAGCGGCGTTTCGTCGATGATTTGCAGCTCGGCGCGGCCGAACTCGCGCTCGTGGCCGCCTTCGACGGTGCCGCCGAAATGCGCCACCATGGCCTGCTCGCCGTAGCAAATGCCGAGCACGGGGAGACCTGCGTTGAACACGGCGGGCGGCACGCGCGGCGTATCCTTCTCGGTGACGCTCGCGGGTCCACCCGAGAGAATGATCGCGGCAGGACGCGTCTCGGCGAGCGCGGCTTCGGCCTTGTCGAAGGGGACGATCTCGGAATAGACGCCCGCCTCGCGCACGCGGCGCGCGATGAGCTGCGTCACCTGGCTGCCGAAATCGACGATCAGCACCCGATCTTGCGTTTT
>JBLMXO010000132.1:0-3233 GCA_050257815.1 Actinomycetota bacterium | reverse complement strand
ACAAGCCGCGCTTCGCCGAGCTGGCCGACGACATGCTCGCCTTCATCGAAGGCGCCATGCTGGTGATGCACAACGCGGCGTTCGATTTCGGATTCCTCAATGCCGAGCTCGACCGAAGCGCACGGCCGCTGCTCCGCTGGGATTGCGTGGTCGATACGCTGGCCTTGGCGCGGCGCCGACATCCTGGTGCGCCGTGCAGTCTCGATGCCCTGTGCAAACGCTATGATGTCGACCTGTCAGAGCGCGACAAGCATGGCGCTCTGCTCGATTGCCGCCTGCTCGCGCGCGTCTATGCCGAGCTTGTGGGCGGTCACCAGGCGCGGCTTGAATTCGCCATCGCCGGCGGTCAGGCAGCTCTCTTGCAGACAAGCCCTCTGCCGTTGCGGACAAGACCGCTTCAGCCGCGGCTTTCAGCCGCCGAGATCGAAGCGCATCGCGCTTTCGTGGCGACGCTCGGCGCGGGCGCCATCTGGCTCCGCTATTAACTGCTCGCTAATTCTTGGCGGCTTGAGCGGCTTCGGTGCGCGCGAGATTCTCGGCGAACAATCTGCCGAAATCGATCGGATCCAGCATCAAAGGCGGGAAGCCGCCGTCGCGCGTCACGTCGGCGAGCACGCGGCGCATGAAGGGAAAGATCAGCGTCGGGCAGTCGATGAACAGAACTGGCTGGAGCAGGTTCTGCGGAATATTGCGCAAGCCGAATAGCCCGCCATAGACCAGCTCGACGTTGTAGATGACGCCCTTGTCGTTGCTGGCGTGAACGTCGAGATGAAGCGTGACCTCGTAGGTCTCATTGCCGCGGTGATCGGCATTCACATTGACGCTAACCTTGAGCTGAGGGTTTTGCCCCGGCCCTTGCAGCGATTGCGGGGCGCCCGGGTTCTCGAAGGAGAGATCCTTAACGTATTGGGCGAGCACGCTGAGCTGGGCCTGATTGCCCGCCCGCGCAGCCCCAGGGGTCGCGGAGGATTCTTGAGCGAGCTCCGCGGCTTGGCGCTCGCGAGACGGTCCGTCGCCGTTTGTCTTGCTGGGCCGATCCTCGTTTGCCCCCTTTTTCGCCATGATAATTGCCTCGCTTAGTGCCAAGCGCGCTGGCTAGCACGGGAGGTAAGCATGCCGCAATTCCATGCGGAAAGCGGCGACGCCGAGGCGCCCAAGGGTGCGGCAAGAACGAATTAAGCCCGAAAGGCGTTTAGGATTGGCTTAGCACCGGCGAATGCCTTAAGTTGTAGGCTAAAGGCGCTGGCAGGCATGGCGTTCCTGCAAGGACTCAACGCTCCCGCTGGCAAATCTTCAGGCGCGCACCATATCCCCGCCTGAAGATGACCGCATTGGATGCGGGCCAATTCATTGAACCCAGGTGGCGGCAAGGCATGGGCGAAGCTTTCGATATCTACACGCTTCTCTTTCTGGTGCTCGCGGTCGTGATCTTCATCCGGCTGCGCAACGCGCTTGGGCGCCGCACCGGGAACGAGCGGCCGCCCTTCGACCCCTATTCGGCGCCGGCGCAAGATGCCAAGCGCCCAGATGCCAACGAGCCGGTCGTGGCATTGCCGCGCGGCCGCGGGCGCGGCGCCACCGTGCCCGAAACCTCCGTCCCCTCGATGGAGGACATCGAGGCCAAGCTCGGCCGGCACGCGCCGAAGGACAGCCCTCTCGGCCAGTCGCTCACCACGCTGATCCGCACCGATCCAAGCTTCGATCCGGGACAGTTCCTCGACGGCGCCAAGATCGCTTACGAGGCGATCGTCATGGGCTTCGCTGAAGGCGATGATGCGACGCTCAAGCAGCTGCTCGGCAGCGACGTCTATGACGGCTTCGCCCGCGCCATCCACGAGCGCGAAAGCCGCGGCGAGAAGGTGGAGTCGAGTCTCGTCGGCATCGACAAGGCCGACATCATCGAGGCCGAGGTGAAGAACCGCACCGCCTACGTGACGGTGAAGTTCGTGAGCGAGCTGATCTCGGTGACGCGCGACGCCGAAGGCGAGGTGGTCGAAGGCGACCCTAAGAAGGTGCGCGAGGTCACTGACATCTGGACCTTCTGCCGCGACATCAGCTCGAAGAACCCGAACTGGAAGCTCGTCGCCACCGAAGCCGCCAATTAGACTGACTCTCGAAAAGAGCTTGTTGCCGCTCGTGGCAATCGTTGCCACGATAGCGCTCCTCCTTTGGCGGTGTGAAGTGGAAGAGCAGAAGATCAGGCTCAAGCCCATCAGCTTCGCAGAGATCGATGGTTGGGCCGACGACGATCAGTCTGCAGCTTTGCCGGCGCTGGTTAAGTCCTGCCACAGGAGGCCGGTAGCCAACTCAGCCTGCAAAGACGTGTTGAGCCTCGGGGATAAGGTCGACCGCGAGACGGCGCGTCGTTTTTTCGAGACTCACTATATCCCATATCGTGTCGACGAGGAGCAGCCCGGCCGCGTGACGGGCTACTATGAGCCTGAGGTGAATGGTTCGCGCGAGCGGAGCGGCAAGTTTCGGGTTCCCGTTTACGGCCGCCCGGATGATCTCGTTCAGGTAACACCGGATCTCTTGCGCGCGTTCTACAACGATGGCCTCAGCGTGATGCGCCGGAAGGGCGAAGAGCTTGTGCCGTATTACACGCGCGCGGAAATCGAGAATGGCGCGCTCGAGGGTAGAGGGCTTGAGCTTCTTTATCTCGACGATCCCGTCGAGCTCTTCTTCATGCAGATTCAAGGTTCGGGCCGTGTGCGGCTGACGGACGGCTCATGGGTGCGGCTCGGCTATGCGGCCAAAAACGGGCACCCCTATACTTCGATTGGAAAGGTTCTCGCCAAGCGCGCCGATCGTCCCAAGGACTTGACCATGGACGGGCTGAAGAACTGGTTGCGGGCCGATCCGTCGCGCGGCCGCGCTCTCATGGAAGAGAATGAGTCTTATGTGTTCTTCCGCGAGTTGCCGAAAGCCGTCGCCGGCGACGGTCCGCTCGGCGCTCAAGGCGTGGCGCTCACGCCCGGCCGAAGCCTCGCAGTCGACGCTGCCTATCATGCTCTCGGGACGCCGATCTTTGTCGCCGCGCCCGATCTCAAGGGCGAGGACGGCAAGCCATTCCGGCGGCTCATGATCGCCCAGGATGTCGGCTCGGCGATCAGGGGAAAGGAACGCGGCGACATCTTCTTCGGCACCGGCGAGGCGGCCGGCGCAATAGCAGGAACTACCCACGAAGAGGCGCGATTTTTCGTATTGCTGCCGAAGCATTAACGCGCGCCGCG
>JBLMXO010000131.1:0-4338 GCA_050257815.1 Actinomycetota bacterium | reverse complement strand
GCGGAAATCCGAACTTGGCAAAGCGAGCGGTGAAGCGGGCGATAGTGGCGGGACTAACCGGCTCTGCTCCGTTCATCAGCATCCTAAGCGAGCTGAGATCGAGACCCTCGATGTCTTCGTCGTGCACAGTTCTGCAGCACAATTCGTAGGCGAAATTCGGCGCCGCCGAGAGCGTGGCTCTGTGGCGGCCCATCGCACGCAACCATCGTCCGGGGTCGGCGAGAAAAGCGAGCGGCGACATGATAACCGTCGGCACGCCGTAATGGAGCGCGCCCAGCCAGGCGCCGATCAGCCCCATGTCGTGATAGAGCGGCAACCAGCTCACGAAGACGTCAGATGAACTCGCGGCGAGTGCCTCTCCTACCGCGCGAATATTTGCCAGAAGATTTGCGTGGGTAAGAACCACGCCCTTGGGGTCACCGGTGCTACCGGATGTGTACTGGATCAGCGCAATCGTGTCTGGCCCGGCCGGCAGGGGCTGCTCGATCGTTCCGGCGCGTGATAGCTCTTTCACCGTCTCCACGTGTCGCAGATCTTCGGCCAGCCCGAGCAACAATTGGCCGACGGTGCGGAATTCGGACCCGATAATGAGAACGCTCGCGCCGGCATTCCTCAATATGGTGGCCTGCCGGCGCAGATGATCCTCGACCTGCGCCCGCCGAAACGGGGGATATACGGGAACTGGCACGCCCCCGGCATAAAGCACGCCGAAGAACGCCTCAAAGAACGCGGCCTCCGTCGGGAGCATGATGGCCACGCGGTCGCCGGGCTCGAGCCCCCGCTCGATCAGCCCGGCGGCTACGCGGCGACTTTCCCGATCGAGTTCGGCGTAGGAAATCGTCTGTTCCTCGTCCTCGGTCTGCCACAGCAAGACATGCGGGCGCTCGGCCTGTGAATGGAGGTGATGCGCGAGAACCCCGATCAGTGTCGCCTCGGAGAACGGCGCGACTATCTCGGGCAGCTCGGTAAGCTCCGACGGCAGCATTTCAATCGCCGCCGCACCATGCGGTGCTGCCGCGACAAGCGCCTGGAGAAGGTCACGCGGCGTGGTGACATCGGCAAGCAACCGGTCGGGCAAGCGCACCTTGAATGCCCGGTCAATCCGTAGCACCAACTCGGCTCGACCCAAGCTGTCGAGACCCAGATCGCGATCAAGATCGCTATCGAGCGTGACAGCAACCCTGCGTTGCAACTCGGGATGAAGTTCCCAGACGAGGTCCCTCACGAGGATGCTCAATCTTGCGGCAATCTCCGGACTGGCTTCTTCCGGGCTCTTTCCGGTTAGACGCTGTCCTGAGTCGATCATCGCTTGAGACTCGCTGGTGTGCGATTTTGCGAGAACGGCTCGGTCACAGCCGCTCGGGTCGGGAGTCTTTAGTTTCCTCTTGTAGTTCGCGGCAATCAACCGGCAGTCAATTCAATGTCTAGAACGCCTGAGTCTCGAACACTTTGTCGATGTCGCCGCGCCAAGGTCCGCGATAGTCGGCAAGCAGCCGGTCTGACGGCGAGTGCCCCTGTTCCAATGTCTCGAGCAGCGGCTCGAGCGCCTTACGCTCATCCTCGCCGCTTCGGTCGAGCCGCGCCCGGCGGCGCAATCCTCCGAGCGCGATCATTACCACCTCGCGCGCGACATCGATCAGTTTGCGACGGCGGAACGAGACGGCGAATCCAAGCCGCGGGACGGCGTCGCGCAGAGCCCGCCGCTCTTCAGCGCTCCAATCGGCAACGAGAGCGTAAGCCTGGTCGAGTGCCTCGCGGTCGTAGAGGAGACCGACCCAAAGCGCAGGGAGCGCACAGAGTGCGCGGAAATTGCCGGCATCGGCGCCCCGCATCTCGAGGAAGTGCTTCAGCCTCACATCGGGGAAGAGCGTGGTAAGATGATCGGCCCAATCGTCAAGGGTCGGTAGCACGCCCGGGAGACCCGCGAGCTTGCCGGTCAGGAAATCGCGGAACGAGGCGCCGGCGACGTCGATATAGCTCTCGTCCCGATAGACGAAATACATCGGCACATCGAGAGCGTAATCGACATAGCGCTCGAAGCCCATGCCGTCCTCGAAGGCAAACGGCAGGAGCCCGGTCCGGTCTGGGTCGGTGTCGCGCCAAATCTCGGCACGATAGGACTGGTACCCGTTCGGCTTACCGTCGCTGAAGGGCGAGTTGGCGAAGAGGGCGGTCGCAACCGACTGGAGCGAGAGCCCGACACGGATTTTCCTGACCATGTCGGCTTCGCTCGCGAAATCCATGTTCACCTGCACGGTGGCGGTGCGGAACATCATCTCAAGCCCAAGCCGCCCGCGCGTCGGCATATAGCGCTTCATGATCCGGTAGCGTTCCTTGGGCATGACCGGCGTTTCGGCAAGCGTCCATTTCGGCGAGAAACCGAGGCCGAGGAAGCCGAGCCCGAGCTCTTTTCCAACCTCACTGACCTCGGCGAGATGCTGACGGATCTCTTCCTGTGTCTGATGCACGGTGTTGAGCGGCGCGCCCGAGAGCTCCAGTTGGCCTCCTGGTTCGAGGCTGATCGAGCCGCCCTTCGGGCAGTCCTTGCGGCGAAGGGCGATGATGTTGCCCTTCTCTATGACCTCGTCCCAGCCGAACCGGTCGCGGAGCAATTCGAGCAGAACACGAATGCCGCGATCACCCTCGTAGGCGACGGGTGAGTGATCGGCGGTGCGGAATACGAATTTCTCGTGCTCCGTGCCGATGCGCCAGTCGCGCAATGGTTTGCACCCCGCCTCGAGGTAAGCGACAAGCTCATCGCGCGAGGAGATGATCGGGCTTTCAGGCCCACTCACCCGTGTCGACATGAGAAGCGCTCCGGCTTGAGGTTGAGGGTTGTAAGAGAAGCTTGTGCTGAGCGTTTAGGCAGGGTCACGCGCAAAAGGCGCTCTTTATGGCGCCCGCCGCCAACGCATGACAAGTGTTTCCTCCCTAGCGCCAATCGCCAAGCGCCGCGTTCACAAGGGCGAGAGCAGCGACTGCCGCGGTATCGGCACGCATCACCCTTGGTCCGAGGGAAATGGGGTGAACGTAGGGTTTGGCAAGGAGCATGGAGCGCTCCTCGGGATCGAAACCTCCCTCGGGTCCAATCAGGACAGCGACAGGTCCCGCTGCAAGCGCGGCCAGCGCCTCAAGCGGGGAGGCCGATGCTGCCGCCTCATCGGCGAAAACCAGCGGCCGCCCGGCATCCCACGTGCTTAACACCTTGGGGAGCGGCTCGGGCTCCAGGACTTCGGGCACGCGCAGTATGCCGCACTGCTCTGCCGCTTCGATGGCGTTGGCGATGAGCCGGTCGATCTTGAGGCGCTCGGTGATGGTGCGCCGGGTCAGCACTGGGCGCAGCACGCTTGCGCCAAGCTCGGTCGCTTTTTGCGCCATGTAATCGAGACGGGCGCGTTTCAGGGGGGCGAAGAGGTAATGTAGGTCAGGTCCATCCGCTTGCGGACGCGTCTGGTGCGAGACGACGGCGCGCGCTCTCTTCTTGCCGATCGAAACAATCGAGGCGCACCACTCGCCATCCTCGCCGTTAAAGAGCAGAATCTCGTCGCCCTGGCGTATCCGCAGCACATTGCCAAGATAGTGCGCTTGGCCAGTGCCGAACTCGACCTCGACGCCCGCCGCGAGCTTTGACTTGACGAATAGCCGCTGAAGCTTAGAGGGCATGGGAAACGTCGCGTCGGAAGAGCCGCAAACGAGACATGACACGTTCAACCCCACAAGGCAAAGACAGCACACTCACCTCTGCGCCCGCCACGACCATGCTCGAGCGCTGGTCGCCAAGTGCTGCCCTGCCCTATCTCAGACTCGCGCGCCTCGACCGGCCGATCGGCATCTTCTTGCTCGCCTTTCCCTGCTTTTGGTCGGTCTCCCTTGCTGCAAGGAGCGTCGGCGATGCCTATCCGGATCCTTACCTGTTTCTCCTCTTCCTGATCGGGGCCGCGGTGATGCGCGGGGCAGGCTGCACGTATAACGACATCGTCGACCGCGACATCGACGCCAGGGTCGCGCGGACAAGGATGCGGCCATTGCCGAGCGGGCAGGTCACGCCCAAAGTGGCCTTCCTCTATATGGTGCTGCTCTCCCTCATCGGGCTTGCCGTGCTCTTGCAGCTGAACCCATTCTCCATCGGGCTTGCGCTTGCGGTGCTGCCAATCGTCGCGTTCTACCCATTCGTCAAGCGCTTCAGCCATTGGCCACAACTGGTGCTCGGACTTGCATTCAACTGGGGAGCCTTGATGGGATGGGCTTCGGTGCTTGGTCGCCTCGACTTGGCCCCACTCATCCTCTATGCGGGCGCCATCTGTTGGACCATCGGCTACGACACGATCTATGCGCATC
>JBLMXO010000130.1:0-3509 GCA_050257815.1 Actinomycetota bacterium | reverse complement strand
ATGCAGAAGGACGGTAACGGCTTCATCTCGAAGCTGAATGGCGAGGGCAAGATCGTGACGCGACAATGGGTCAAAGGGCTCAATTCGCCGACGGGTCTCGCCCTCCGCGACCGCACACTTTACGTAGCCGATGTCGATCAGCTTGTGGAGATCAACGCGGCCTCTGGCGAAATCCTCAAGCGTTATCCGGCCAAAGGCGCCATCTTTCTTAACGATGTCGCGGTCGATGTGGACGGCACCGTCTATGTATCGGACACGCCTACCAACACGATCTGGCGCCTGAAGGATGGGAGCCTTGAACCGTGGCTCGCCAACGACAAGTTGAATGGGCCCAATGGGCTCCTGGTGCAGGGTGACACACTGATCGTCGCCTCGCTCGGCAAGATCCCCGGCGCCGGTCAGAAGAAGGAGATTGCCGGCCTGTGGCAAATCTCGCTCACGGACCAGTCGGTGACCCCGGTCGGCAATGGCAAGCCGATCGGCAATCTCGATGGGCTCGAATTGTTACAGCCGGGCGTCTATCTCGTGACCGATTGGGCCGATGGCGCGCTTTACCGCGTCGACCAGAAGGGCAAGGCCGAAATGCTGATCGACCTCCACCAAGGCAGCGCCGATCTCACTTACCTCCCCGACAAGAAGATCGCTTTGATCCCATTGATGCTCGACAACTCGCTCGCCGCCTACCGCCTCGACTAGGCCGAAGAGCGACCGGTTGATCACCGTTCTCAATCAACAACCTATCGTCATCAATGCGGCGCTGTTTGCTGCAGCTGCTTCAGGCGTTTGGTTTGCTGGCAGCCGGCTCGCCATCTACGCCGACGCCATCTCCGACCGGAAGCGCATCGGGCAAGCCTTCATGGGACTCGTGTTCGTGGCTGCGGCCACTTCTCTCCCCGAGATGGTGACAACGCTGTTCGGAGCCCTCGAGGGAGAAGCAAAGCTCGTCCTCGGCAATATGTTTGGCGGCATTCCCATGCAAACGGCAATCCTCGCCCTTGCCGACGCTCTATTCGCCACTGCTGCACTGACCTCCTATCCGCGGGGGGTAGGGTCAGCCCTTGAGGCAACCCTGCTGATCGCTCTTCTCGCCATGTTGCTCGCGCTCCACGCCATGGGTGAAATCGTGCGTCCCTTTGGCGTTGGGTTGGGCACGCTCTCGCTCGCCATCGCGTATATCACCATCATTGCTCTACTTCGCCGCCATGGGGACAGCGACACTTGGCGCCCGGTCGAGGTGCCGGAGACGGCAGAGCCTCTTATTGGTGAGGTTGCCCCTAAGGCCTTGGATCGCGTTCCGCTCGCAACCCTCGTGACGCGCTTCGTCTTCTTGAGCCTCGTCATCCTCCTCTGCGGCCTAGTCCTGACGGCAACGGCCGCGGCACTGGCCGAGCAGACTGGCTTAGGGTCGAGCTTCATCGGCGTGACCCTTCTTGCCTGTGCCACCTCTCTGCCAGAAGTAAGCACCACCTTTGCCGCCGTCCGCATCGGCGCTTATAGCCTCGCCATTTCCAACATCTTCGGGAGCAACCTATTGATGATCGCGCTCGTGTTCCCGGCCGATCTCGCTTATGCCGGCGGTCCGATCCTGAGGGCGATCGATCCGTCCACGACCTTTGCCCTCATCGCCGGATTGCTCGTGACGGCGATCTATCTTGCGGGCCTCTTGATCAGATCGCGCCGTACGATCGCCGGCATGGGAGTCGATTCAGCATTGGTGCTTCTCGCCTACGCGGCAATGCTGGTCGTCTTCTATCGCCTGGCCGAGACCCCTTAGAGGACGCTGCGCACGACGCCGCCATCGACCCTGAGCGCGGCTCCTGTGGTTGCCGAAGAGCCTTCGCCGGCAAGGTAGACGACGAGATTGGCAACCTCATCAGGTTCGGCGAAGCGTCGAATGATCGACGAAGGGCGCATCGTCCGGATGAACTCTGCCTCGACGTCGGCCCGGTCCGCTTTGTGCTCGGCAGCAACCTTGCCGAGGAAGCCGACCACTCCTTCCGAACGCGTCGGACCGGGCAGCACGACGTTCACCGTGACTCCGGTGCCGGCAACGCTCTCGGCGATGCCACGCGAAAGCGCGAGCTGTGCGCTTTTGGTAAGACCGTAATGCACCATCTCCGCCGGGATCTGCACGCCCGACTCGCTCGAGATGAAGATGATGCCGCCCCAGTCTCGCCGGAGCATTTGCGGCAAGAGCGCGCGCGCGAGCCTGACCCCGCTCATCACGTTGAGTTCGAAGAAGCGGAACCAGTCCTGGTCGGAGATCTCAAGGAAGGGGACCGGCTCGACGATGCCGACATTGTTGATGAGGATGTCGACGCGGCCCACGCCATCGAGCAAGCGGTTGACCCCTTCAGCGCTAGAGAGATCAGCAGCGACGCCAGTGGCGTTCGAGCCCATCTCGGCTGTGATGCGCGTCATGGCTTCGGCGACCTTCGCCTCGCTCCGTCCATTGACGATGACCTCGGCGCGCTCGCGGGCGAGCCCACGCGCGATGGCAAAGCCGATACCGGCCGTTGACCCCGTGACGAGCGCGCGCTTGCCGCGAAGTCGCAAATCCATGTTGCTAGTCTCCCTTTCTCGCAGCTAGCCGTGAGCGGCGAGACGTGCGAATCCTGCCTCGAGATCGGCCTTCAAGTCTTCGACATCCTCGAGGCCAACATGCAGGCGAAGTGCTGGGCCCTCGGCCTCCCATGCCGTAGCGGTACGATAGTCGCGCGGATCGAATGGGAGGATCAGACTTTCGAAGCCACCCCAGGAATAGCCCATACCGAAGAGTGTTAGACCGTCGAGCATCGCGGCGAGCGCCGCGCGCGGGACCCGGTTCAGAATGATAGCGAACAGGCCAGAGGCGCCGGTGAAGTCGCGGCGCCATACCTGGTGGCCTGGGTCGGAGGGAAGCGCGGGATGAATAACACGCGCGACCTCAGACCGCGCCTCGAGCCAGCGCGCGAGCTCAAGCCCCGACTGCTGATGGCGCGCCAGCCTGACGCTCAGAGTCCGCAAGCCCCGCAAGCCGAGATAGACGTCCTCCGGACCAGGGCAAAGTCCGAGCTCGTCATGCGCCTTCTCGACGGCCCTTGCGGCCTGCCCAGTCGCAGTGATGGCGCCCAGCATCGCGTCGGCATGACCGACGATATATTTGGTCGCGGCCTGGATCGAGACGTCGGCGCCATGGGTAAAGGGTTTGAAATAGAGCGGTGTCGCCCAGGTATTATCCATGATCAATACGGCACCAGCCTCGTGCGCGGCCTTGGCGATGGCAGGGATGTCCTGCACCTCGAAAGTCTGAGAGCCCGGCGACTCGGTAAAGACGACTTTGGTCTTAGGCCTGAGCAGCGCTTTGATCCCGCCGCCGATCAGTGGATCGTAATAGGTTGTCTTGACACCGAGCCGCTTCAGAACGTGGTCGCAGAAGCGCCGCGTGGGACGGTAGACGCTGTCTGAGACGAGCACCTCGTCTCCCGCCGACACGAAAGCGAGCAACGCGGTAGCGATGGCCGAAAGGC
>JBLMXO010000129.1:0-4403 GCA_050257815.1 Actinomycetota bacterium | reverse complement strand
CGCTCGGCGCGACACGCGGAGGTCTCGTGAGCCAAGACCATTGTACGGCTTACCTTACCGATAAATGTGAAGTCCAAAATCGTGACGTGACCGGCGGCAAAGCCGTCTTCGCCCGGGAGGTAATCGAGCCCGGCGAGCTCATCGGCGTGTGGAGCGGCCGGATCGCGACCGCCGACCAGCTCGATGAGCTGCCGGAGGAGATCAGGCGTCACACTGTCCAGGTCGAGGAGGGGCTTTATCTTGCCTCGCTCACGGCCAACGACGCACCGGACTTCATCAATCATTCCTGTGAGCCGAATGCCGGACTCGACGGGCAGGTCGCCATTGTCGCCCTGCATCGAATCCTGCCCGGCGAGGAAGTGACCATCGACTACGCCATGTGCGACGGCTCGGCTTATGACGAGTTCGATTGCGCGTGCGGGTCTCACCTGTGCCGCGGCCGAGTGACCGGAGATGACTGGCGGAACCCCGTCTTGTGGGAGCGCTACGCCGGCCATTTCTCGCCCTATCTCGCTCGCCGCATCGAGGCGTTGAAGCGCGTGCGCGTCACGCGGCGGCCGAGGCGCAAGCTCGTGCTCGCCGCGAGTCAAGCTCAGGGTGGCGCCTGATGGACACCGCCCAAGGCGACAGTCCCGGAGCGCTTCAGGCGCTCTCCCCTTCCCCCAACAGTCCTCACTCGCTCCGATCAAGGAGTTGAACGATGCTGCTTATCAGCACTTATCTGGCGCCGAGCGCGATCGAAGGCATCGGCGTCTTCGCCGCTGAGCCCGTAACGCGCGGCCGTCTCATGTGGAGCCTGAACCCGAAGTTCGACGTGTTCGTCCATCCCCACGAGATGGAGGGGTTGCCGCCGCATATGCAGGATTTCATTACCCGCTACTCCTACCCGCATCTTGAAATGCCGGGCGTCGTGATCGTCGACAGCGACAATGGGCGGTTCATGAACCACAGTATGCAGCCCAACACCGACTTCCGCATCTTCGACAAGGGCTATGCGCTGGCCGATATCGAGGTCGGCGAGGAACTCACCTGCAACTATCATGAGTTCGATCCGGGCTTCAGGGGCTTCTTCAATGTGGCCCCGCCGGCGAAGGCCGTTGGCCGCAGGGGGCGGGCTAATGGCACGCCGAGGCGCTAGCCGGATCGTCCTGAGCTTTTCTGCCGCTACTCTCGCGATCCTGATGCTGACGGGAGCGACCAGCGAGGGTACGCCCGGCTATGTGTGGATGGGTCAAGTCACCGAAGGCAACGCGCTCTTCGTCTACGGCGCTCAAGACTCGCCAGAGGACATGCTGTTCTGGATCGAGTGCAACGCCAAGAAGAAGTCGACCGAGATGACCCTCTATGAGGACATCCCGGGCACGAAGGTAGGAGACTCCATCACCCTAGAGCTCGCCGGAGCCGCGGCCGACGTCGCGCTCAAAGGCAAGATCACAACCGACGAAATGAGCGGCTTCCACTACGTCGTGGCCAAAAGCTTCAAGGTTAAGCCCGTGCTCGAGCTGTTCCGAGCGAAGGGTCCGGTGACGGCCAAGGCCAGCAAGCTCACGAGTACATTGCCCGACAAGGGCCGGGCCGAGGCTCTCGCCAAGTTTGCTAAGGGCTGCACGCTCGACTAAACAGATCACCGGGTGGGGCATCCACCAAAGCCGCCTCGCATTCTCCTGCAACCCCAAGCCCCAAGAAAGCATTCTGTCATGATGATCAGGCCCTTGGTGCGCTCCGTCTTCGCTTTCGTCATTGCTGCTCTTGCCTGCTTGAGCCTTGCGCGGGCCGAGGACACCCAGGTCTGGCTCAGCAAGTCGAACGGATCGCTGGTGACGCTCGCCTACGGCCCGGTCGATCCCACCAAGGCCCCGCTCTTCCTGCTATCCTGCTTCAACGGTATGGATATCGCCGTGCTCGACATTCACCACAACGTCTCGGGCGCCAAAGCCGGCGATAAGCTCATGATCGAGCTCAGCGCCGGCAGCACGACGGCGTCGCTCGACGGCGAGACCGCTGACGCGAACGGAGAAGTGTTCGGCGAGGCGAGCGACATCAAGGTCAAGCCGGTGCTTGCGGTGTTGCGCGAGAAAGGGCCTGTCACCGTAAAGATCGGAGAGACGACGGCTACGCTTGCCGAGCAAGGCCGCGCTGAGGCTGTCGAGCAGTTCGCCGGGGCCTGTACGCTCGACTAGGCGAGCCGCACTACGTCGGTGGGATCGGCCTCCTTGCCGAGGGCTCCAAACACTGAAGCCACGATCCCGCCAGCATCGAGCCCAGCTTCGGCATACATCACGTTAGGCTTGTTCTGCTCGACGAAGCGGTCAGGCAAAGTGAGCGTCCGCACTTTCAGCCCGCGATCAAGCAGGCCTTCGCGGGCGAGTGCCTGAAGGACCTGGGCGCCGAAACCGCCCGACGATCCCTCCTCGACGGTGATCAGAACCTCGTGGTTGTTGGCCAGCTGCCGCAGCAGGTCCATGTCGAGAGGCTTGGCGAAGCGCGCGTCGGCGACGGTCGCAGGCAGGCCGAAGCCAGCGAGCTGGTCCGCAGCAGCAAGGCATTCGGGCAGGCGCGCGCCGAACGAGAGCAGAGCCACGGCGGAGCCTTCGCGGAGCACGCGGCCCTTGCCGATGGGGAGGATCGTGCCGCGCTTCGGCAGCGCGACGCCAGTTCCCTCCCCGCGCGGATAGCGAAAAGCCGACGGCGCATCGTCGATGGACGCGGCGGTGGCGACCATGTGCATCAGCTCGGCCTCGTCGGCTGCGGCCATGACCACCATGCCGGGAAGGCAGGAGAGATAGGCAACATCGAACGAGCCGGCATGTGTTGGCCCGTCCGCCCCGACGAAGCCGGCGCGGTCGATGGCGAAGCGGACGGGCAAGCCCTGCACGGCGACGTCGTGCACCACTTGATCATAGGCGCGCTGGAGGAAGGTCGAGTAGATGGCGGCAAAAGGCTTATAGCCTTCGGCGGCGAGGCCGGCGGCGAAGGTCACCGCATGCTGCTCGGCAATACCGGCATCGAAGCAGCGTGCGGGGAACGCTTCGGCAAAACGGTCAAGCCCGGTGCCCGACGGCATGGCCGCGGTGATGGCGACGATCTTCGCATCGGCCCGCGCTTCCTCGATGAGTGCTTGCGCGAAAACCTTGGTGTAGCTCGGCGGCAAGCCTGCGGCAGACGGTTCCGGGGCGCCGGTGACCACGTTGAACTTACCCACCCCATGGAACTTATCGGCTGACACCTCGGCGGGGCCGTAGCCCTCGCCCTTCCGGGTGACGACATGGACTAGAATCGGCCCGTTCTTCATGGCGCGCACGTTGCGAAGCACGGGAAGCAGATGATCGAAATTGTGGCCGTCGATCGGACCCACGTAATAGAAGCCGAGCTCCTCGAACAGGGTGCCGCCGGTCCAGAAGCCGCGAGTGAACTCCTCGGCCCGCGCCGCACGTTTCTGCCAACCTTTGGGCAGGAGCTTGTGAGCCATGTCCTTGAGGACGCGGCGGAGGCGCCGATAGGTACCGCCAGAGATGAGCTTGGCGAGATAGGCGCTCATCGCACCGACGGGCGGCGCGATCGACATGTCATTGTCGTTGAGAATGACGATGAGGCGCGAGTCCATGGCGCCGGCGTTGTTCATGGCCTCATAGGCCATGCCTGCGCTCATCGCGCCGTCGCCGATGACGGCGACCACGTTGTGGGTCTTGCCGGCGAGGTCGCGGGCCACGGCCATGCCAAGCCCGGCAGAGATCGAGGTCGAGGAATGGCCCGCGCCGAAGGCGTCATATTCGCTTTCGTCGCGCTTGCAGAAGCCGGAAAGCCCACCAGCTTGGCGGAGCGTGCGCATGCGGCCTTTGCGCCCGGTGAGGATCTTGTGGGGATAGGATTGGTGCCCTACGTCCCAAATCAGCCTGTCATTCGGCGTATCGAACACATGGTGAAGCGCAATGGTGAGCTCGACCACGCCAAGCCCTGCGCCGAGGTGGCCGCCGGTGACGGAGACCGCGTCGATCATCACCTGCCTGACCTCGCTCGCGAGCTCCTTCAGCTCATGGTCGGGGAGCTTGCGCAAGTCTGCTGGGCTAGCGATGCGGTCGAGCAAGGGAGTGGAATTTTGGGTGGTGCTCAAGAGTCGACCTTTTTTGGGAAGGGCGCGAAGGATCAATGCGTTAAAGCAGCTTTAGCGACCGGCGTTGAGTGTGGCAACTATCCTGATACGCAGGCGAAATCGTGTCCGTAAGCATGGCGAGAGAGGCGATCATAGAGGAGCGGCCGGTCCCGCCCAAGGGACGCCTTTCCTTTCCCATGCTGATGCTCAGGATCCTGGGGAACCCAGTGGCGAGCTGGGGCGAGGATTTCTACCAGGAGGGCATCGTCGTCTATCGCTGGCTTGGGATCGAGACGGCCTTCGTCATGGATCC
>JBLMXO010000128.1:0-8606 GCA_050257815.1 Actinomycetota bacterium | reverse complement strand
TTCTCCGGCGATAAAGCCCCCAAGATCGACTATAAGGACGTGAAGCTGTTGCAGCGTTATGTGTCTGAGCGTGGCAAGATGGTCCCGAGCCGGATCACTGCCGTCTCGGCCAAGAAGCAACGGGAACTCGCCCGCGCCATCAAGCGCGCGCGCTTCTTGGGCCTCTTGCCCTATCTCATTCAGTAGCGGAGCAACCGCCAGTTCGTCCAGGCGACTGATGAAAGTTGGGGAGACCACTGACCTCCCCTAACCGCTCTGCGAAGGAGGCGGGACAGCGCGAAATGCCAACACCTCTCATCATCGGCGCGGGCTCTGGTCTCGTCTCGGCGGCATTGTTCGCCTCCGCCGCAACCGCGACCGCGCTTGCCGGCGTGCTGTTCTATCTCGCGCCACTGCCGCTTTGCCTTGCCGGGCTGGGATGGGGCAGCGCCGCGGTACTCGTTGCAGCTATCACCGGCACGCTTGTGGTCGCGGTAAGCCTTGGCCCCGCGACGGCCATGATCTTCGCGCTGTCGATCGCGGCACCCACAGCTCTGCTTACGCATCTCGCGCTACTTTCCCGCCCGCTCACCGCCCCGCAAGGCCAAGCGACCCAAGCGGTCGAATGGTACCCGGCGGGGCGCATCGTGGGCTGGGCCGCCCTCATCGCCGGCGGCCTCGCCGCCATCCTCGTGCTCATCGTCGGCTACGACCAAGCCTCCTACAAGGAGATGATCCGCCAGATGATCGACCACAGCGCGCTTAAGGAGCTCGATCGCGACGGCACGCTGTTCACCGAGGACACCATTACAAGCATGGCTGCCATGATCGCCCGCGCGCTGCCGGCGGCCTTCGCCATCGTCTGGCTGACCATCACGCTGTTCAATCTGTGGATGGCCGGATTGATCGTGGATGCTTCGGGACGTGCGCTCAGACCATGGCCCGATTTCCATGCGCTCGAGCTGCCGAACGCGCTCGTGCCAATCTTCGCCGCTTCGCTGCTCGCGTCTTTCGTGCCGGGTCTACCAGGCCTGGTCGCGACCGGCTTCGCCGGTGCACTTCTTTTCGCCTTCGGGCTGCAAGGGCTCGCCGTCATTCATGTCTATAGCCAGGGCGCACCCTTCCGCGCGCTTCTGCTTGCCGCGATCTATCTCGGAATTCTGTTGCTGGGCTGGGTGGCTATCGCCGTCGCCATTATCGGCATCGGCGAGCCCGTGTTTCGCTTGCGCGAGCGCGGACAGCCGCCTCCGACCGGCGGAACGGTCTAACAAGGATGCAAAAATAGGAGTTTCACGCCATGCAAGTCATCCTGCTCGAGCGCATTGGGCGTCTCGGTCAAATGGGCGACGTCGTCACCGTCAAGGACGGCTTCGCCCGCAACTTCCTCCTGCCGCAGGGCAAAGCGCTCCGCGCGACCGAAGCCAATCGCAAGCGCTTCGAGCGTGAGAAGGCGCAGCTTGAGGCACGTGATCTCGAGCTCAAGACCGAGGCGGCGACCGTGTCGGGCAAGCTCGACGGCCAGAGCTTCATTATTATTCGCCAGGCGGGCGATTCCGGCCAGCTCTACGGCTCTGTTTCGACCCGCGACATTGCCGCCGCCATCACCGCAGGCGGCTTCTCCATCGAGCGGCGTCAAGTGATGCTTGACCGGCCGATCAAGACGCTCGGCGTACACGAGCTTCGCATCGCTCTTCATCCTGAGGTGATGCCGCACGTCACCATCAATGTCGCCCGCTCCTCCGACGAGGCCGAGCGCCAAGCAAGAGGGGAGGCAGTGACCGCCAAGGCCCTGAGCGAGGCCGAAGAGGAAGCCGAGGCCGCCAAACGCGCCGCCGAGGCTCTGTTCGAGGAAGGCGCAGGCCCGGCCGAGGAGGGAACTAAGGAAGTGGCAGAGGAGACCGCTGAGGATGCTTCCTAGCCCGAAGACCTGACAATTGGGATCGATGCGCTTCGTGCGCGCTCGGATCGCTTGTGCGCCGCAACTGTGTAAAGCGTTGATAGAGAGGAGGGCCTCTCGCCACGTTCGGCGGAGGGCTCGCGAATCATCTAGGCTTCACCCATGAGCAGCGCTGTGATTCTCCCAAGATCTCAGCCGGAGACGCCGGTGTTCCGCGCGCCTCCGCACAATCTCGAAGCCGAGCAGGCTCTGCTCGGCGCAATTCTCGTCAACAACGAAGCGATCGATCGCGTCTCGAGCTTCTTGAAGCCGGCGCATTTCTACGACGCTCTGCATGCGCGCCTTTACGAGGCGGCATCGAAGCTCATTCTCGGCGGCAAGCGCGCGACCCCGATCACGCTCAAGACTTTCTTCCAGGCCGAAGAGCCTGTCGGCGACCTCTCAGTCCCGCAATATCTCGGACGCCTTGCCGCCAATGCAACAACCATCATCAACGCCGAGGATTACGGCCGCACCGTCTACGACCTCGCCGTTCGCCGCCAGCTCATCGGCATCGGCGAAGGGATGGTCAACACTGCCTACGATTCGCCGATAGACGCGGAGCCTTCGGTGCAGATCGAGACGGCGGAACAACAGCTCTACGAGCTCGCCGAGACCGGCAAATATGGCTCAGGTTTCGAGCCGTTCTCCTCGGCGCTCACCGACGCCATCGACATGGCTGCCAACGCTTACCGGCGCGACGGCGGACTATCGGGCCTTGCCACCGGCTTCACCGATCTCGACCACCGCATGGGTGGGCTCCAGCCCTCAGACCTCATCATTATCGCCGGGCGCCCCTCGATGGGAAAAACAGCACTTGCCACCAACATCGCCTATCAGGTGGCGAAGACCTATAAGCTCGACAGCGACAACGAGAACGTTGTCGATGGGGCCGTCGTCGGCTTCTTCTCGCTGGAAATGTCGGCGGAGCAGCTCGCGACCCGCATCATCTCCGAGCAGGCCTATATCCCGTCGGAGCGCATCCGCCGCGGCCGCATCGATTCCGAGGAGTTCGACCGCATTGTCGAAGTCTCCCAGGAGCTGCAGAACCTGCCGCTCTATATCGACCAAACCGGCGGCATCAGCGTCGCTCAGCTTGCCGCGCGCGCGCGACGTCTTAAGCGCCAGCGAGGGTTAGGCTTCATTGTCGTCGACTATCTCCAGCTCCTCTCGGGCTCTTCCAGGCGCGCCGCCGAGGGCCGCGTGCAGGAGGTTTCCGAGATCACCACGGGACTGAAGGCGCTCGCCAAGGAACTGCACGTTCCGGTCCTCGCCCTCTCCCAGCTCTCACGCCAGGTCGAACAGCGCGAGGATAAGCGCCCGCAGCTCGCGGATTTGCGCGAATCCGGCTCCATCGAACAAGACGCTGATGTGGTGTTATTCGTGTTCCGCGAGGAATATTATCTTGAGCGAAGCCAACCCCGCGAGAATACCGAAGAGCACCGGCAGTGGCAGGAAGAGATGAACGCGGTGACCGGCAAGGCCGAGTTGATTATCGGCAAGCAGCGCCACGGTCCCACGGGGACGGTGACGCTACAGTTCACACCGGAATTCACGCGGTTCGGCAATCTCGCCGCGTCGGAGCGCCTGCCGGAGCGGCGGGAGTGACGGGCGCACGCCCGCTTCTTGCCACAGCGCACGAGCCGATCGAGGATGCGGGAGAGACCGCCATCCTGACGATCGATCTCGACGCACTCGCGGCCAATTACCGCCGCTTGCGCGAGCTTGCCTCTCCCGCCGAATGCGCCGCCGTGGTCAAAGCCGATGCTTACGGCCTCGGCATGGCTGAGGCGGCGCCCGTGCTCTGGCACCAGGGCTGCAGGACATTCTTCGTGGCAACTCCCGGCGAGGCCCGCTCGCTCCGCAAGCTCCTGCCGCAAGCGATCATCTATGTGCTTGCCGGGCTCATGCCGGGAACGGCCGACATGCTCCGCAAGCATGGGCTGCGCCCGGTGCTGAACAGCGCGGAGGAGATCAGGGAATGGGCGAATTTCTCCGCAATGGTCGGAGAGGCGCTTCCCTGTGCGATTCATATCGACAGCGGCATGAACCGCCTCGGCCTGTCGGCGGCCGAGATTGACGCCGTTGCTGCCGCGCGTGATCTCTGGTCGGCCGTCACGCTGTCTCTCGTCATGAGCCATCTCGCCTGCGCCGACGAGCCGGAGCACCCAAAGAGCGCGACGCAGCGCAAGCTCTTCGATGAGCTACGCGCGCGGCTGCCACGCGCGCTCGCGAGTCTCGCCAATTCGGCCGGCATCCTTCTCGGCCACGCCTACACATACGATGTGGTGCGGCCGGGCATTGCGCTCTATGGCGGCAAGCCGCAAGCGCGAGGCCCGCACGAATTCGCTCCTGTCGTCCATCTCAGGGGACGCATTCTCCAGGTGCGCAACGTCCCCGCCGGCGAGACGGTTGGCTATGGCGCGACGCGGACGCTAAAGCGCCCCTCGCGCGTTGCCATCGTGTCGGTCGGCTATGCCGACGGCTTTTTCCGCTCGCTCTCGACCAAAGATGGCGAGGCCGGATACATCGCCTATGCCGGCCTCCATGCCGCGCCAATCCTCGGCCGCGTGTCGATGGACCTGATCACCATCGATGTGACCGACGTCCCCGAAGTACACTCCACGCGCGGCGGATGGATTGAGCTGATGGGACCTCACGTTACCGCGCAAGCCCTTGCCCATCATGCCGGCACCATCGACTACGAGGTGCTGACCAATCTCGGCGCCCGCGCCTTCCGACGCTATATCGGCGGCTAGCACCTGATGGCAAAGACCTCGCGAGCCTTTGTTTGCCAGGCCTGTGGCGCCGTGACCCCGCGCTGGTCGGGCAAATGCGCTTCGTGTGGCGAATGGAACTCGATCATCGAAGAGGCGTCCCCGTCGAGTTCCCCTGCCCTCGTCGCCATCAAAGGCGGCAAGGGACGGAGCGCGGGCCGGCTCGCCTCTTTCGAGACTCTGTCAGAAGCGGGCCTTGATGCGCCGCGACTTCCGACCGGGATCGCCGAGTTAGACCGCGTGCTCGGCGGAGGTCTCGTGCCGGGCTCTGCCGTGCTGGTCGGTGGCGACCCCGGCATCGGCAAATCAACTCTCCTGCTGGAAGCCGCCGCTAAGCTCTCCGGCACGGGTGCCCGCGTGGTCTATCTGTCTGGCGAGGAGGCAACCGCGCAGGTGCGCATGCGCGCCAAGCGCTTGGGGCTCGAGCAAGCCGACATCGCGCTTGGCACCGAGACCAACCTCGCCAATATTGTCGCCACGCTCGCAAGCGGACCACCACCGGCGCTTGTCGTGATCGATTCGGTGCAGACACTTTGGTCCGAGAGCATTGAATCGGCGCCCGGCACGATCTCTCAGCTCAGGGGTTGTGCCTCGGCTCTCATCAGTCATGCTAAGGGCAGCGGTTCGACGCTCGTCCTCGTCGGCCATGTTACCAAGGACGGCCAGATTGCCGGCCCCAAGGTCATCGAGCACATGGTCGATACAGTGCTCTATTTCGAGAGCTTGAGCGGACACCAGTTCCGTGTGCTTCGCGCGGTGAAGAACCGCTTTGGCCCAACCGACGAGATCGGCGTGTTCGAGATGAGCTACGAGGGGCTCAAGGAGGTGGAGAATCCATCTGCCCTATTCCTGAGCAACCGCGACTGTGGCTCGCCGGGCACCGCCGTCCTCGCCGGGATGGAAGGCACGCGCCCGATTCTTGTGGAGATCCAGGCTCTGGTCGGCCCTTCCGCACTCGGCACGCCCCGCCGCGCCGTCGTGGGCTGGGATCCTAACCGGCTTGCCATGCTGCTCGCCGTGCTCGAAGCGCGCTGTGGAGTGAGGCTCGCGGCCCACGACGTCTATCTCAATGTGGCGGGGGGCTTGCGGCTTACGGAGCCCGCGGCCGATCTCGCCGCGGCGGCAGCCCTGCTCTCATCCTTCACCGGTCGCCCTGCCCCCGAGGACACTGTCTATTTTGGAGAGGTGAGCTTGACCGGCGCAGTTAGGTCCGTTGGCTATATGGATCAGAGACTTAAGGAGGCGAAGAAACTTGGCTTCGCGCGTGCCGCAATCCCCGCTTCGGCAAGCGATAAGCCGATCCGCGCCGATGGGCTCCGGCTCCTCCCGATTTCTCAACTGGATGAACTCGTTGCCTGGTTCGGCGCGCCCCTTGAGGAGGGTTGAGGCCTCAACCCTCGCTGCCCCAAAAAAGCCCTGCGACAATCAGACGGTCGTCCTGCTACCGCCATTGCGTGAAGCGGGCCATTCGTGCTTCATCGCCGGGAATCGTGATAGTGTCCGCTCGCCCGTTTGAGGAGCCTTCGCGCCATGCCCATCTCCTGGCTCGACATCATTTTGATCGTCATCATGCTCATCTCGGGCTTCCTCGCCATGGTGCGCGGCTTCACCCGCGAGGTTTTGTCGGTCTTCTCCTGGGCCGTGGCCGCTGTCGCCGCCCTCTACCTGACCCCGAAATATTACACGCTGCTCTCGCCCTACATCGACAAACCGAGCATCGCCCAGATCGTCTTCGCTGCTGCCGTCTTCGTCCTCACCCTGATCGTGGTGAGCCTCATCACCTTTCGCATCTCGGACAAGGTGCTCGATAGCAGGGTCGGCGCGCTCGACCGTACCCTCGGCTTCATCTTTGGCCTAGCGCGCGGCTTCCTGCTCGTCGCCATCGTCTTTATCCTATTCACCGCGCTCGCCCGCGACCAGCCAGACTGGGTCCGCAATGCGCGCTCCTACCCCATCCTTCAGGAGACTCAGGTCGCAATCGAATCCCTGCTCCCGATGAACCCGGAACAATATTTGCCGAGTCACGACGACCAGGGCACCGGCTCGCAGCCCGAGACACAACCCGAAGGCCAGCAGCCAGAAGCGCCCAGTGAAGGCGCGCCTGCTCAGCCTGATCAAAAATCGTGAGGAAACGCGTCAGTAGGAGTGTGTAAACGGACTTGAGGCATTGAAGCGCTTTTCAGGGCGCCTATTTACGTCAAGGAGGCGGACGCCCGTGACAGAGCATACTGACGTTAACGATCCCGTCTTGAGCTGGCTGGAAGAGGACCGGCTGCACGAGGAATGCGGGGTCTTCGGCATCTTCAACCACCCCGACGCCGCCGCGCTTACCGCGCTGGGTCTGCACGCCCTCCAGCATCGCGGCCAGGAGGCCGCTGGCATCGTCAGCTTCGACGGCGCTCACTACCATAGCGAGCGGCGCGTAGGCCTCGTCGGCGATCACTTCACCTCGCGGCCCGTGATCGAGCGCCTCAAGGGCGACGCGGCAATCGGCCATGTGCGCTATTCGACCTGCGGCGACCCCGTCCTGCGCAACGTTCAGCCCCTCTTCGTCGATCTCGAGTCCGGCGGCTTCGCCCTTGCCCATAACGGTAACCTCACCAATGCGCTCACTTTGCGCGACTGGCTGGTCAAGAAAGGCGCCATCTGCCAATCGACGACCGACACCGAGGTGATCCTCCATCTCGTGGCACGGAGCGAGAAACGCCGCTTCGTCGAGAAATTCATTGAGGCGCTGCTCCAGGTCGAGGGCGCCTATGCGCTGGTCGGCCTTACCAACAAGAAGCTCGTCGGCGCGCGCGATCCCTACGGCATCCGCCCGCTCGTGCTCGGCAAGCTCGGTGAGGCCTGGGTGCTCGCCTCCGAGACTTGCGCGCTCGATATCATCGGCGCCGATTTCGTGCGTGAGGTCGAGAACGGCGAGGTGGTGGTGATCACCCGCGATGGGATCGAGAGCCACAGATTCGTGCCCAAATATCCCGCCCGCCTGTGCATCTTCGAATATATCTACTTCGCCAGGCCGGATTCTATCGTGGGCGGCCGCTCGGTCTACGAGGTGCGTAAAGAGATGGGCCGGCAATTGGCGCGCGAGGCCCCTGCCGATGTCGACGTCGTCGTTCCAATTCCCGATTCGGGCGTGCCAGCGGCTATCGGTTATTCGCAAGAGTCCGGACTCCCCTTCGAATACGGCATCATTCGCAACCATTATGTGGGCCGCACCTTCATCGAGCCCGAACAGCGCATCCGCCAGCTCGGCGTGAAGCTCAAGCACAGCGCCAATGAGGGCCTAGTCAAAGGCAAGCGCATCGTCCTCATTGACGACAGCGTGGTGCGCGGCACGACCTCAGTGAAGATCGTGCAGATGATGCGCGAGGCTGGCGCGAGCGAAGTTCATATGCGCATTTCAAGCCCGCCGATTACCCATCCTGATTTCTACGGCATCGATACGCCCGATCAGGACAAGCTGCTTGCCGCCAACCGCACGCTCGAGGAGATGCGCGCGTTCATCGGCGCCGACAGCCTCGCCTTCCTCTCAGTCGATGGCATCTACAAGGCCATGGGTTTTGAGGGCCGCGACGCGGACCATCCCCAATTCACCGACCATTGCTTCACCGGCGAATATCCGACCCGGCTCAGAGACCGGGAAGGCCCGCCCGCTCAGAAGCAGCTCTCCTTCCTCGCCGAGGTCGGTTGACCGAACGCCTCAAGGACCGCATCGCGCTCATCACCGGCGCCTCGCGCGGCATCGGCCGCGCCGTAGCACTCGCTTACGCGCGTGAAGGCGCGCATGTGTTGCTCGTCGCTCGCGCGCGCACGGCGCTCGAAGAACTCGATGATGCCATCAAGGCAAGCGGCGGTACTGCAAGCCTCATTCCGCTCAACCTGACCGACGGCAAGCGCGTCGATGCGCTCGG
>JBLMXO010000127.1:0-3308 GCA_050257815.1 Actinomycetota bacterium | reverse complement strand
GCTACTTGAGCGCGATGATAAGCATGTTCAGGGCGGCGGCTCGTTAAGGGAGCTGCCTTGAATTTCGCGGGGAATGTCGGCGACCAGGCTCGCGAAGTCAAGCCAAGAGAGGGGCGAGGCGAACGGCGAGATCGAGGAGCGCTTCGTCGCCGCCGCGCCAGCCGATGAAGGAGAGGCCGATCGGGCAGTCTGCCGCCTTGGTCGCCGGGATGGAGATTTGCGGCAGTCCGGAATGGCCCGATAGGCAGGTATAGGCGAGAGTCTGGTTGCGGAACTCGGCGAAGGACGCGCCGTCAGGGATCTCTCGCTCCGGGGGGAGAGTCGGCGTCGTGGGCAGCACGATCAGCGTCCCCGGCTTTGCGAGTGCCTCTAGCTTCGCCTTGATCCTGGCGCGCAGATGCCGCGCTTCCTCGGCCTCGCGATAGGTGATGCCAGCGGCAGCTTCGAACCGCTCCTTCACGCCGGGACCGAGGTGGGCGTTGTGCGACTGGATGAAGGGCAGCAGCGTCGACTGGATCTCGAAGCCCTGGATCAGGCGGAAGGCGTTGCGCCAATCGTCGAGCGCTTCGCCGGCAATCTCTTCGTGCTCTGGCTTAGGAAGCGCGCTTCCGAGCTTGTCGAGCACCTGCCAGAGTGCTTGGTCCGCGCTCGCCTCGGCATGGAGGAAGAAATCCTGGGCGAGGATCAGCCGCGTCACTCCGCCCTCGACATGGTCGCCTTCAAGGAGGACATGGCCGATCGCGCGAAACAGCTCGGCCTCGCGGGCAAGGAAGCCGATCGTGTCGTAGCTCGGCGCCATTGGCGTCGCGCCTTGCGTCGAGATGCGGCCGTAGCTCGGGCGCAGTCCGTAAAGCCCGGAGAAAGAGGCCGGCACCCGGATCGAGCCGCCGGTATCGCTGCCGAGCGCAAAGTCGCACATCTTGGCGGCGACCGCCGCCGCCGACCCGCAGGACGAGCCGCCGGTGACATGCTTCGGCGCGCGGACATTCACCGGCTGGCCATAATGGGCGTTAGAGCCGAGCACGCTATAGAAGAACTCATCGCAAATGGTGATGCCGGTGCATGAGGCACCCGCGGCGAGAAGCCGCTCGATCACCGGCGCCGTCTCGTGGGCAGGTGTCGCATGCTCGTAGAAGCTCGGATTGCCGTTCGAGACCTTGCGGCCCTTGATGGCGAACAGGTCTTTCACCATGAAAGTGAGGCCCGCGAGCTGGCCTGACGCACCGCCGATAAGCGGCTCCTTCAGCGTGTGGGGGACCAGGGCATGGACGGGGTCGTCGCTGGGAACGGCGATCATGCTTTCCTCGCTCGTGATCTCTGTCGCATGCCCATATAACACGCTTGCGTGGATCACGCTCGCGCGTGGCGCTCACCCCTAGAGGGATTACGAGATTGAGATCGATGAGAGCGGAGACATCCAAAGAACATCTGCCGCAGGCCGTGTGGGCGCTCGGGCTCACCTCTCTGTTCATGGACACCTCCTCGGAGTTGATCCACGGGCTGCTGCCGGTCTTTCTCGTGGTGACGCTCGGAGCGTCGGCCACTGCGCTCGGCGTGGTCGAGGGCATCGCCGAGGCGACGGCGCAAATCACCCGCGTGTTCTCGGGGTGGCTGTCTGATGCACTCGGCAAGCGCAAGGCGCTCGCGGTGGCGGGCTACGGTCTTGCCGCAGCCACCAAGCCACTGTTCCCGCTCGCCAACTCTGTCGGGCTCGTACTGCTCGCGCGCTTCCTCGACCGTATCGGCAAGGGCATCAGGGGCGCGCCGCGCGATGCTCTGGTCGCTGACCTGACCCCGCCGGAGCAGCGCGGGGCGGCCTTCGGGCTCCGGCAGTCGCTCGATACGGTCGGCGCCACCATCGGCCCCGCTTTGGCGATCGTGCTCATGTATCTCTTCAACGACAATATCCGCGCCGTGCTGTGGTTCGCGGTGATCCCGGCGGTGCTCGCCGTCGCCGTCCTCGTGCTCGGCGTCGAGGAGCCGGCGCATCTCGACGGCAAGCCCAAGGCGCCGCTCGTTCTCGCCGACATCAGGGAGCTCGGTTCGCCCTATTGGCTCGTCATCGTCGCCGGCGCCGTCTTCACCCTGGCGCGGTTCAGCGAGGCCTTCCTCGTCATCCGGGCCACGGAGAGCGGGTTGCCCTTCGCCTGGGCGCCGGCGGTGATCGCCGCCATGAGCCTCGTCTTTGCGCTGAGCGCCTACCCGGCAGGGCGGCTACAGGACAGGATTGGCGCGCGTCCTCTGCTCCTTGTCGGCCTTGTCGTCCTCATCGCCGCCGACGTCTTGCTTGCTTTCGGCTCATCGCTTCTCGGCATCTTCGCCGGCATCTGCCTGTGGGGGCTGCATATGGGCCTGACCCAAGGCGTGCTTTCGGCGCTGATCGCCGCCACGGCACCGGAGCGCTTACGCGGCACAGCCTTCGGACTGTTCGGGCTGGTCACCGGGGTGGCGGCGCTCATCGCCAGCGTGGTCGCCGGGCTGTTGTGGGACAGAATTGGCCCCGATGCGACGTTCTCGGCCGGTGCTGCTTTCGCAGCGGTCGCCTTCATCGCCTTCCTGATGGCAAGGCAAGGACCCACGGGCCGCGCTGGAAGTCGGGGATAGGCTCGCCCTATATAGTTGGCAGCAAAGGTAAGGACTCCCCTCATGCAGGCTCAATCGATCCCCTTCCGCAAGATGAACGGGCTCGGCAACGACTTCGTCGTGCTCGACGCGCGTATCCGCGCGCTGCCGCTTGGGCCGGACGCGCTCCGCGCCATCGCCGACCGCAAGGAGGGCATCGGCTGCGACCAGATCATCGCGCTCGAGCCATCTCAGCAGGCCGATGTCTTTATGCGCATCTGGAACGCGGACGGCGGCGAGGTCGGGGCTTGCGGCAACGCCGCGCGCTGCGTGGCAGGGCTCATGGCTGCAGAGCGCGGACGCCCGGCCGTCAGCATCGAGACCGAGAGCACGGTGCTTGCGGCGAGTGTCAATCGCGACGGCAGTGTTACCATCGACATGGGCGAGCCGCGCTTCGCCTGGAATCAGATTCCGCTCTCAGAGCCGTTCCACGACACGGGGCGGATCGAGCTGCAAGTGGGGCCGATCGACGATCCCGTGCTGCATTCGCCTGCCGTGGTCAATGTCGGAAATCCGCATGCGCTGTTTTTCGTCGAGGACTTGGCGCCACATGACCTCGCCAAGTTCGGGCCGATGCTCGAGCATCACCCGATCTTCCCCGAGCGTGCCAATATCTCGCTGGTGCAGGTGCTCGCTCCCGACCACCTCAAGGTGCGGACCTGGGAGCGCGGCGCGGGGCTCACGCG
>JBLMXO010000126.1:0-3754 GCA_050257815.1 Actinomycetota bacterium | reverse complement strand
GACGAGAGAAAGCCGGCTCGAGCGGCTCTGCGCCGAGAGGGGCATGCGCATGACGGGGCAACGGCGCATCATCGCGCGCGTGCTCTCTGAGGCCGAGGATCATCCCGACGTCGAGGAAGTCTATCGTCGCGCGAGCGCGCAAGACCCGCGCATCTCGCTTTCGACCGTCTACCGCACTGTGCGTGTGTTCGAAAGCAAAGGCATCCTTGAGCGCCACGAGTTCGGCGACGGCAAACGCGCTCGTTACGAGCCGGCCGGCCACGGCCATCATGATCACCTGATCAATGTGAAGACCGGCGAGGTCATTGAGTTCCGCAACGAGCAGATCGAGAAGCTGCAGGAGACAGTGGCGCGAGAGCTTGGCTTCCGACTCATCGGCCATCGGCTCGAATTGTTTGGCACTCCGCTCAAGACCGGAAAATAAGGGCTTCCTCCGCCCCGTTTGACTCTCGTTCCTCGAAGCGACAACGTGGAGCGGCGTCAAACAAACATCAGGGGGATGGCGTGATGGGAATGCGCATCATCATTGCGGCCGTGGCCGCGATGCTCGGTACCGCGGCACAAGCTCAAACTCAACATGCAATCGAGGCCGACGAGCCAATCTATCAGCCCGCCGGCATGCGCGAGATCTGCTCGACCATGGATTGGGGGGTTGGCGAGATACGTACTGATTGCCACTATGAGGCTCTTGTCCCGGAGAGAGCCAATCCGGCGCTCAAGGGCATTTGCACGATCTATTACGGGCGGCGGACCTGTTACTGACACGTTGCCTGAAGCCAGCCAAACCGGATCGGCGATAGAGCAATGAGAAGCGTGCGCGCCTTCTTCGTGCTTGCGGCCTTCTTCGCCTTCACCGTGCCGTTAATGCCGCTCCAGCTCCTCTTTCTCAAGACGGGCTCGCGCTTCGCCCGCACCTTCCCGCATTGGTATCATCGCCAAGTGTGCCGGATCGTCGGTATTCGCCTCAATGTCGAAGGCGAGATTGCGCGCGATGAAGGCGTGCTGATCATCTCCAACCACGTCTCATGGCTCGATATCACCGTGCTCTCAGCAGTGGCGCCGGTCTCCTTCGTCGCCAAGCAGGAAGTGGCGTCATGGCCGTTCGTGAGTTGGCTCGCCAAGCTGCAGCGCTCGGTGTTCGTGGATCGCACCAGGCGGAACGAGGTGGGCGACAAGGCAAATGAGATCCTCGACCGGCTCGGGGCAGGCGATCACGTCGTGCTGTTCGCCGAAGGCACATCGAGCGACGGCAACACGGTGGTGCCGTTCAAGACCGCGCTGTTTGCCGCGGCGAAGCCGGTCGGCGGGCACGCCATGGGCGACAAGGTCATGGCGCAGACTCTCGCACTAACCTACACCAAGCTCTACGGACTGCCGCTGTGCCGGCGCGGCCGACCAGTTATCGCGTGGTATGGCGACATGGACATGGCGAGCCATGCCTGGAAGTTGCTCGGGCTCGGCCCGCTCGACGTCAATATCCGCATTGGGCCGCCCGTGCCGCTCGACGAATTCCCCGACCGCAAAGCGCTTGCACGCTATGCGGAGGAGAAGGTCCGCAAGGACGTCGTCGATCTCTTGCGCGGACGGCCCGTTGAGAGTGCGAACGCCTAGATGGCGCGGCGCAGCCTGATTGCATCCATCATCGAAGCGGGCGCGAAGTTCCCGTTCGGCAATTGCCGAATGAGGCCCGCCTTGTTGACGCTGATGAGCGCGGCATGCACGCTCCGCTCGGCGACCTCGCCGTCATCGAAATAGCCCTCCTGCACCGCGAGGAAGCGCAAATCGTCGCGTGACATGGAGCCTTGCTCGTTCAGCCTCCGCACGAGGAAATCGGCGAGCGGTTGCTGTGGCTGGGGCTGTTGGACCAGCGGCTCAGGCTGCGCCTGCTGGATATGCGGGTCCGGCTGGGCGTGCTGAACGTGATGCTGCGCCCGGCTTTGCACGTAGGGTTGAGGCTGAGTCTGAGCTCGTGCCTGGGGCGCCGACTGCGGCTGAACCGGCGCGTGCTGATGCGGGAGCGGCGAATGGACCCCCGTGCGCGCCTGCGGTTGCACTTTCGGTGCCGGGGTGGGCGCCGGCGTGACGGGAATGCTGGCGAGGCGCCTCTCCTCGACCTCGAGTAGCCGGCTCACGGCCTCGAATTCGGCCTTAAGGTCCGCGATTGTGTTCTCGTGTTCTGTGCGGAGTTGCTCGACGAGGCTCTCGAATTGCGCCTCGGCTGAGTTGATCTGCTCCTCCAGCAGATTGGCACGGTCTTGCAGGTCGTTTCGGATGTCACGCATTTGCTTGCCCCTCGTGTTCATGGCTTTTTGACTAACAACCGAGCGGGCTGGCAGGTTCACGCAAGACCAATTGAGCCCTGCCGGCCGCCGCTCGGCAAGTGTTCGAATTCCTGGGCCCGACAAAGCCTCGGCCGAGTGCCCAGTGGCGGGATATTAGCCAATGGCTGAGGCCCTGTCTCGGCCTTGCCGATTCGGCCAGAAATCCCAAACATTTGCGACCCCCGCTCCCGCGAAATTCACGGCCCTCGCGCCGGTCGGCGAAGACACTTCCAAGACCTCGTCTGAACAAAAAAAATGAAATCGGCGGGACGTGAGCGGTCATCTTGGCGAATGGAGGCTCGCGCTAGGCCGGTCTGCGCGCTTTCCTCGCTTTGCGCCAACTTTTGGTCTGGCGGTCTCAGGGAGAAAAGCCGCGAGCAGACCGATGGCTGGGAGGAAGGCGCAGATGTGATAGACAAAATCGATCGATGTCACATCGGCGAGCCAGCCAAGTAGGGCTGCGCCAATGCCGGCAATGCCGAAGGCGAGTCCGAAAAACAGCCCTGCGACCATGCCTACCCGTCCCGGCAGCAGGCCCTGCGCATAGACGAGGATCGAAGGAAAGGCTGAGGCGAGAATGAGACCGATGAAGACGGTCAGGATCGCCGTGCCAGTGAGCCCCACATAGGGCAAAGCGAGCGTAAACGGCAGCACGCCCAAGATCGACCACCAGATGACACGCCGCGCCCCGATCCTGTCGGCGATCGGGCCGCCGATCACCGTTCCAGCCGCCACCGCACCCAGGAAAATGAACAGGTGAAGCTGCGCCTCGCGCACCGTGATCCCATAGGTGTGGATCAAATAGAAGATGAAGAAGCTCGTGATGCTGACGAGATAGAAGTGCTTGGAGAAGGTCAGGGCCATCAGAATGGCAATCGAGCGCCCGACTTTGCCGTGAGTGGCCTCGGCGATCGCCTCACGTTCGGTGGGATGGGCAGCCCGCTTCAGCTTGAGCGTCCTGCCGTACCAGGCGCCGATCCCTGACAGGAGCACAATCGCCACCAGCGCCACCACTGAGAACCAGGCGATGCTGCGCTGTCCGTAGGGAAGCACGATGAAGGCGGCGAACAGGGGACCAAGCGCCGTGCCGAAATTGCCGCCGACCTGAAACACCGATTGTGCCATGCCGTGACGACCGCCCGATGCGAGCCGGGTCACGCGCGAGGATTCGGGATGGAACACCGAGGAGCCCATGCCGATCAGTGCGGCCGCTACGAGGACCGCTGCGTAATCGGTGGCAAAGGCGATGAGGAGAAGCCCCATCAGCGAGGAGGTCATACCGAGCACGAGCGAGTAAGGCGTCGGGTAGCGGTCGGTGACATAGCCGACCAGCGGCTGTAAGACCGAGGCCGTCGCCTGGAAGGTGAAGGTGATGAGACCGATCTGACTAAAATCGAGGGAGAGGCCCTCCTTCAGCATCGGGTAGATGGCCA
>JBLMXO010000125.1:0-9469 GCA_050257815.1 Actinomycetota bacterium | reverse complement strand
CAGCTCTGCCAGCAATGGTCGAGCTGGCTGGACGGCAAGAGCTATTGCTACAAGCTTACGCGGGACGGCTCGACGGTGCGCTGGGTGCGCAATGACGGCCATTCGGGCACGGCTCGCATCGGGGGCTAGGCGCGCCGGGGGCGCGGCTTCATCGACGCATGATCATGCAAGAGCCGCCGCGAGGCGGCTCTTCTGCTTCTCGGGGAGGCACGGTGATGCGTCGCCGCAACAGGGCGACGGAAAGACGACCGCGCGCGTGAGACTCAACCGTCGCGTCGTTGTCGGTAACGCTGCGTTTGCGCTAGGGTGCAAAAACAGTGTTGCGTAGCGTTTCTTGTGCGTATGACTGTCACACGGTTGCGTTTGTAGCGTCTCTCTTTAGCGTAAGTAGTGTTGTCCTCAGATTCTCACCATATCGATCTGCTGCGGCGCGGGCCGCGCACATGGAACGCGTGGCGCGCCGAGCACCCCGACACCGTCCCCAATCTAACCGGCATCAGCTTGAGCGCCGCCGAGCGGCAGATGGGCCCGATCAATGGCGGTCCGGTCAACCTTGCCGGAGCGCGTCTCAGGCACGGCTCGCTCCGCTTTGCCACCTTGAACGGCGCCAACCTTTCCGGCGCCGACCTCTCCGACACCGATCTTAGTGAGGCGCGTCTGAATGGCGCCAATCTTTCCGGCGCTGACCTGACGGAGGCTCTGCTCGATCAAGCCGATTTCGCCGGGGCTTACCTCGCCGGTGCTGACATCTCCGGCACGAGCCTGGTCGAGGTCCGCAACCTCACGCAGGCGCAGATCGACGAGGCGGTCGGCGATGCCCTGACCGTCCTGCCGCCGCATTTGAGCCGCCCGAAGGCTTGGATGGGAACCGTGTCGCAAGTCGCGAGCGCCATGCCGTCGCGCCCGGCGCGCGAGGAGATGCCAAAGCGGAGCTCTGCGCCGGAGCAAATGCCGATGAGGAGCCCCGAGCCCGAGGAGGTGCCCTTGAGGGGCCCTGCATCGAGGGAGCCGGTAGCGCCGGTGAGGGGTGAGAGAGTTTCGTGGCTCGTCGGTGGCCCGCGTTCGGGCGACACGCGTCGGTCGACCACGCCTTTGCGCAGCCCTGAGCGCTAACCAGCGACAAAGGCTCCTGCCGCTAGTTCACTTGGTTCGGTTCTTTAGGAATCCTCGAGTGCTTGACCAGAATCCGGCCCCGGGTCCGCGGAAGTAACACCCAACATGGGGACCAGTTGACGATCCTTCGGGTTGCGCCCACGCATGCCACTCTCCCAAAACGCCAAGCGCTACTCAGAAAAGAGGAGGGGTCCTTTTTCTGACCCCTCCCTGATTACGCAGAGACAAGACATTCAGGGAAGCCAAGGGGCACCCCCTTAGCTTTCTGCATCTTAGGCGGCAGTTTCGAGCGTTGCTGTAGCTTTGTTGCAACAGTCGACCTTGAATTCCATACCGAAAAGCAATCGGCAGTTCGTGGCGGGGGCCGCATCAGCCCAACCGGGCTCATGACTCGGACTTGGGAAAAGCAGTGGAATTGTGAAACTTAGGCATCAACACGAATCAGCGCGGCGCTCATCATTCGTGCGGCACCATTGCGGGAGGGGGCCCATGGAAAATGACGCGGATGCAAAGCGCCTTGCACTAGAGTTCATCACGCGATGTCGAGGCGAAGGGCGAAAAATTGAAACCATCGCCAATGCAGCGGGATGGGTCTTACAGATCATCGCGCATTTTGAGGCTCAACAGGGGAAGCACACTGCAGCAGCGCCTAATTTGCGCGATCATCGCTAGCCGCCTCGTGGACTGCGGGAGCACTTAAACCTCAAGTGTAACGAGAGTGACTTCACATGCGGCGTGAACTCGAGGCACCGTGCGGCGGGACCACGCGGGCCGGACGAGATCGCCGGTAGCACCACTGGAATTTCATCCCAAGTACGACGGAACGAGACTCACGCCGCCCGCGTGATTTTGCACTTGATGATTTCTTGATTTAGTGAGAGTGCGCAAATTGAGGTCTCTCACTGTTAATTGGGATCCGCGCTTACAATGAGGTCGTATTTCCGCGATGCCTCACGGCAAACTCCTCTTCGGGCGACAGAACGAGCGACTTTCGTCCATAGGCCGCGAAGTAGAGGATCGCCAGTCCATACCAGATCGCCACCCCAATTACACCCGTGCGGTACAGGGGATCGGCGAGTTGGAAGCCAATTGTCACGAGCGCGATGATCACCGTAAGCACCGCACCAGTCACGCCAAGCGGACTGCGAAACGGACGTTCAATATTAGGAAAGCGCCGGCGGAGTTGAATGAACGTGAGGCCTTGTAAAAGATAGGAGAACATTGCTCCAAAAACGGCCATGTTAAGCAGGATGCCGCCGATAAACGAGCCAGCTCTCTCGCCGCCCATGGTGAGCCAGACTATCAACATCACGGCGAGCCCGATCACAGCCGCAGTGATGAGGGCAACGTTCGGTGTTTTGTGCTCGCCATGAGTTACGGATAGGAAATGCGGGAAATATCCTGCCCGGGAGAGTGAGTAGATCTGCCGGCCGCTGGCGAAGATGATGGCGTGAAAACTCGCGACCAACCCGATCACGGCAGCCAGGGCGAGGGCTCCAGCGGTATCCATTCCGAAAATGGCTCGGAATCCGTCGAGGATTGGTTCGCTCGAGGTGCCGAGGGCGAAGGCTCCATGCACGGTAGTCGTCCCACCTGTAGCATCAACCACTTGGCGTTCTATCGGGATTGCGGGATTGAAGATGAGAACGAGAAAGCCCAGCGCGATGAGCGTGAACATGCCAAGCATTATGCCCTTTGGCATGTCGCGCTTGGGATCGACCGACTCTTCTGCAGCGAGTGGAAGTTGCTCGATTGCGAGAAACAGCCAGACGGCAAATGGCATCGAGGCGAGAACGCCGTATACACCAAACGGTAAGAATGGACCATGACCCTGAGGCAACTCGATTGCCGCTCCGGTGGCCGGATCGGCGCCAACGTTCATGGCGTACTTGCTGAAATCGAAGAAAGGAATGGCACTGACAAAAAAGATAATTAGCACGGCGATCGCCATGAGGGTAACCATCGCCGTGACCGTGAACGATAGCTCGACTCCGCGGGCATTGAGCCCAACAAAGATGACATACCCAACAATCCACCAGATGGGTTGAGACGCGGCAGGAAGATCAAAAATCGCCGTGAGATAGGCCCCGATGAAGTAGACGATCACGGCCGGCGTCAACACGTACTCGATGTTCTCGGCGACACCGGTGATGAAGCCGCCCCACGGACCAAACGCTGTTCGGGCGAAAGAGTAGGCGCCCCCTGTATGCGGGAGCGCCGGGCTCATCTCGGCGATCGAATAAGTGAGCCCGAGATACATAATCGTGATGATGATCGTGCCGAGGAACATGCCGCCCCAGCCGCCGACGGCGAAGCCGAGGTTCCAGCCAGAGAAGTCGCCGGAGATCACCGCGGCCACGCCGAGCGCCCAGAGATAAAAGGCACCCGCATGGCGTCTGAGCTCGCGGTCTTCAAAATAGTCTATGCCGACGTTGCGATAGGAAACTCCGCCTTCTTGCAGCTGTTTAGCCATCACTTGACCCGAGTTATCTTGGCATGCACGCAATCGTGCGCGCGACTTGTGTACTATAAGATGGCTTGAAGAAGGCGGACGGAGAGTGCGAGGAAAGGAGCCAACATCCCCGATTTTTGGAGGAGGCTCAATGCAAGAACGTAAGGCAAGTCACGCCACCGATGTCTTTAGCCCCGTCGACGTAGGACCGCTAAGGCTTCCCAATCGCGCCGTTATGGCGCCGCTCACGCGCAGTCGCGCCGTTGCCGGCAACATACCGACCCAATTAAACGCTCTTTATTATGCCCAGCGCGCTAGCGCCGGTCTCATTATCGCGGAAGCGACACAAATCGCGCCGGAGGGTCAAGGTTACATCTCGACCCCCGGAATTCATAGCAGGGAGCAGATCGAGGGCTGGAGATGCGTGACTAAAGCGGTGCACGTCGCTGGTGGGCACATCGTGCTTCAACTGTGGCACGTCGGTCGCATCTCCCATCCCTCCTTCCAGCCGGGCGGAGCGTTGCCGGTCGCACCGTCGGCCATCAGGCCTAACGGACAAGCCTTCACCGCGAAGGGATTTGAGCCCATCCCAACCCCACGCGCGCTTGAAGCATCCGAGATTCCTGGGATCGTCGCAAAATATGCGCAAGCGGCACGAAGTGCTCTCGAGGCTGGGTTCGATGGCGTGGAGGTGCACGCTGCTAATGGTTATCTGATCGATCAATTCTTGCGCGACCAGACCAACAAGCGCACGGATCGTTACGGCGGCAGCTTCGAGAATCGCAGCCAGTTCTTGATGGAAGTCGTCGACGCGGTTAGCGCCGTTGCGGGTGCTGAGCGCACGGGCGTACGCATCTCGCCGCAGAATGGGCAGAACGATATATGTGACAGCAATCCGCAAGCGCTTTTCAATTATGTGGTTGAACGGCTGTCGGGAAGAGGCCTCGCTTATCTCCATATAATCGAAGGCGACACTGGTGGCGTGCCTGTCCCACCCTTTGACTACACGAAGCTAAAGCGGTTGTTCGGCGGCATCGTCATCGCCAATAATGGCTTCGACAAAGCCCGCGCGAACGAAGCGATCGCGCAAGGCCGCGCCGATCTCATTGCCTTCGGCAAGCCCTTCATCTCCAATCCGGATCTGGTGATCAGAATGCTGCTAGACGTTCCTCTCTCACCCGCCAATCGCGAGACCTTTTATGGCGGTGGAGAGCAGGGTTACACCGACTATCCGATACTCCGTGGGGTGGCCCCCCATGCTTGTTACGAGCACGAGTCGGAAAGAGCCTGGGGTTAATTGCGTTCATGACTTCTGCAATTGGCACTTAGCGGTGCATTGTGATCGTCCACTACGACGTCCGCTAATCGACCCCAAGGCTGAGATGGCGCTTTGCTTGATGACCTCGCGGGCACCTTCGGCGCCCGGATAAAATGCAAGGACCGATTTGGCGTGCCTAACACATGACCACGACCACGCTTTCAATCCCGACAGGCTGATGTTTCGTCAGCGTGTCGCGCGTCGGAGGCGCTGAGGCTGCACGAAAAGCGCGCTTATGTCGTCGCCCAGTGCTGCCGCAATGCGAGCAGGAGGGCGCATGTTGCAGAACCTTCCGTCTGCATTGACGCCCACCAAAGCTCGCAGCGCAACCTACGCCAAAGTTGGCGATAAAGCGCTGCCCTATCCGCTATGCGGTCATTAGCAGACGTCGGCCGAGGCACCTGGCCCTGAAGCAGAAATAGCAATGGCGCCCGCGAGGAGTCCAATTCGTGCCAAAAGCAGAACTCGCGTGCGGGCCGAATGTTGATCCGGCCGCTGTGGACCGACCATGAGGATCGGCGCCGAAAACAAGCCTCGACGCCGAAATCCTTCAACAGCCCTTCGCTATTCCGCCGCAACAGGAGAGGACCGGCTCGGTGGGCTCGCGGAATGGGACTCGACCTTCGCCGAGCCATTTGCGGCCTTGACCTCCGCGAGTGGATTGTCGGAGCGGCGCGACCTTCCTTCAAAATAGGCACCCTGCTCGATGGAAAGGCCTTGGTGGAAGATGTCGCCTTCGACATGGCATTGCGCCTGAAGAGTGATGCGCAAGCCGTGGATCGATCCGATAATACGGCCGCGTACAACAACATCCTCGGCCACCACGCCGCCCCTCACCTGGCCCTTGTCACCGAGCAGAAGAGAGCCGCAACGGATATCGCCCTCGATCTCGCCGTCGACTTGGACCTCACCTTTAGAGGTGACGTTGCCTTCGATCGTCAAGTCTTCGCCGATAATCGAAGGGACCATTTTGCTCCCGCCGGGGTGGGGGCTTTTGGAAGCATAGGTTGCTGGCCGTTCGGTGAAGGGCGTCTTGGCATCGTCCCCGCCCAATTTGGTGATTTTCTCGCCCGTGTCGGGCTTGATCGTGAACATACGTGTACCCTCCATCGCAAAAAATGAGATGCAGCGCCCGGCGACTACCGGGGCCAGGTACGCAACTAACGCCACGCTAAGCCACTAACAGGAATTGTCGCAGAGCTTACCGTCGAGGACCAATATCCCCCCGCGCCCGCCCTGGCCAAAGACAATATCGCCTCGCCGTAGTCTTCTCAACCTGTCGTGAGGGCTATGGCCGCAAGAGGGGGCTGCGAGTGATGTGTTCGCTGGTGGGAGCTAATCTATGGTCTGGCTGGGCCGAGGAGACGAAGCGCAATACGAGACCTCTGGCGGTAATCTTCTGAAATTCGGGGCATGACCCACAAACGAGACATTGATTGAAGCGTCTGCTTGCCCCCCGCGAGCGGACATGTTGAGCGCGACGTGTAGGATCTTTGAGCTGTTGTAGAACCCGCAAAGACGGACATCTCAGTCATTAAAACGTTCGGAAGAATTGCGAGCTCGTGCCCTGTTGCCAAGCTGCAAAAGCGAGCCGCCGCACCGGGTTTTCCATGCTGGCTAATTGACCTAGGCCTTTTTCTTGGCTTCAATATCGACCGACTTCGTACCACGCAAGAGATCGAGCGCGTAATTCAGCTGTGTATCCTTGTCCTTGTCGGGAGCAACGTAGGATGAGCTTCCGGATTCCTCCTCCGAGGCTTCTTCCGAGGCATCCACGCCCTCGATCTTGAGGTGGCCGCGCAGATTGGCTTCACCGCGCGTGCTCAGTTCATCCGCCTTCTTCTTCAGATCGTCGGGCAACTCCTCCTCCACCACGACATCGGGCTCAATGCCCTTAGCCTGGATCGAGCGACCTGAAGGCGTGTAGTAGCGCGCCGTGGTCAGACGAAGCGCACCGTTTGAGCCGAGCGGAATGATGGTCTGCACCGAGCCTTTGCCGAAGGACCGCGTGCCGAGAATGGTCGCCCGGTGATGATCCTGAAGCGCGCCGGCGACGATTTCCGAGGCAGAGGCCGAGCCGCCGTTGATCAGCACGATGAGTTGTTTGCCATCCGTCAAATCGCCGGGTCGCGCGTTGGCGCGCTGCGTCTCCTCGAGATTGCGGCCGCGCGTGAGCACGATCGCGCCTTGGTCGAGGAAGTCATCAGACACGGAGATTGCTTGGTCGAGCAGGCCGCCCGGGTTGTTTCGAAGGTCGATGACGTAGCCCTTGAGCTTGGGACCGAGCTGCTTCTTCAGATCTTCGATCGCCTTTTGCAGATTGGCGCTGGCCTCCTCATTGAAGCTGCTGATGCGGATGTAGCCGACATCACCACCCTCGGCGTTGTACTTGACCGGATTGATGTGAATCACGTCACGCTTCATCTTCACGTCGAAGGGATGCTCGACGCCTTTGCGCACGATGGTGAGCGTGATCGGCGAGTTGACCGGACCACGCATCTTCTCGACGGCTTCCTGCAACGTCAGACCCTGGATCTGCTCCTTGTCGATCCCGGTGATTAGGTCGCCGCTCTGCAACCCTGCCTTGGCGGCTGGCGTGTCCTCGATCGGCGACACGACCTTTATAACGCTGTTCTCCATGGTGACCTCGATACCGAGGCCACCGAATTCGCCGCGCGTTTCCACCTGCATGTCGCGCCACTGCTTCGGATTGAGATAGCTCGAATGCGGGTCAAGCGCGGTCAGCATGCCGTTGATCGCCGCCTCGATCAGTTTGGAATCGTCCGGCTTCTCGACATAGTCGGAGTTAACCCGCTTGAGCACCTCGCCGAACAGCTCGAGCTGACGGTAGATCTCGGAGTTCGCGGCCGATGCGGACTGGCTGCGCGCGAGGCTCACCATCGTCGATCCGGCAGCGAGCACGGCCAACACTAGAAGCGCCCACAGTGCGTATTGGAATTTCCGCATCATCCTTGCACCTCGGGGAGGCATTATTAAAGTGTCGTCTCGAGGGAGCAGAGTCGTCTCGAGGGAATTATGGAGCTTGAACTCATGCCCGACGCGCAATGCCAACGAAAGTTAAATCTGCGTAACACTCAGTCTATCCTTGTATTTATTGCCATCAGCTTGAAGCACTCAATTCGCGTCGCTAGCGCTAATGGCGTTCCCCGGGTCGCTTCTACGCCGGGCGTCAAGTCCATCCGATTTAGACGTAACGGACCGTCTAGCCTTCGACTTGACTCTAGGGGCGCCACACACGCTGTCGCGCAGATGTGCAGGGCCGTCGCTCGATGCCTGGACCGCAAGTCCGTCAAGGCTCGAGCCAAATAGCGATTTCCAGAAATATCGACTGAAGCCGTTCTCGAGGAGGTCGGTAGCGCGGTCATTGCGCGATGCGACCGACGGCTCGCCGAGAACAACCGCGACGAGCTTGCGGCCATCCCGCGTGGCGCTCGCCACGACGTTAAAGCCGGATTCGCAAATGAAGCCGGTCTTCATGCCGTCGGCGCCCGGGAAGCTGACAAGCAGGCTGTTATGGGTGCGCATTGTCTTCTTGCCCACTTGCACTTGGATCGACGAGAAGAGATCGGCGTGCTCGGGAAATTCGACGATAATTGCTCGGGCCAGCTTGGCCAGATCGCGGGCCGTGGTGACTTGGCGCTCGTCGGGGAGGCCGTTGACATTAGCAAAGTGCGTTCGGGTCATGCCGAGGTCCTGGGCCGCCTGATTCATCCGCGCAATAAATGCATCCTGACTGCCGGCGACGGCCTCGGCGATCATCACGGCGACGTCGTTGGCGGATTTGACGATGAGGACCTTGAGCGCAACGTCGAGCGTAATCGAACCCCCGACCGTAAGTCCGAGCTTCGATGGCGCTTGCATCGCCGCGGTCCGCGAGCAGGTGACCTTAGTATCAGGCGTGATAGTGCCGGTCTTGAGCGCCTGGAAGGTCACGTAGGCTGTCATCAGCTTAGTCAGCGATGCCGGGAACCATTGGGCATCGGCATCCTCTGCATACAAGACGGTTCCGTTATAGGGCTCAAACACGAGGGCTGGAGCAGCGGAAGCGAACGAAGGAGCCATCGAGATCGCTCCAACGAGGAGGCCAAGACCCGCGCGTCTCAGCATCGTTCATTCCCTCTTTCAATCGACCCTTCAGAAGCCCCATCCCTCAATAATCAATTGGCCGCCACAGGATGCAGGGGAAAGCAAATGCATGATATCGCCGTTAATGACCGGGAGTCGAGTTCGCTGGGCGCGCCGGATGCGCTGAGGCTGCACGAAAAACGCGCTTATGTCGTCGCCCAGTGCTGCCGCAATTCTATCGAGCACCGCGCTAGAGGGACTGCGCTTTCCAACCTCCACGCCGCTCAGATAGGTCGGGTGGATTTCAGCTTGGTGGGCAAGTTCCTCTTGGGTAAGCCCTTTGGCTTGCCTCATGCTCGTGCTCAGTAGGCTTCGCTCGTGTTGCGGCTCAGGCCGCCCCTAAGCCCGAAGCGCGCACCTGCCGATGCATCCGATTTTTTTTTGATAAACGTCCGGATATCCCCTCACCACTCTCACCGGCACGCTCGGGGAAAACACAA
>JBLMXO010000124.1:0-3966 GCA_050257815.1 Actinomycetota bacterium | reverse complement strand
ATTTCCGATATCGTATCTCGCCGCGCTCGCAGCGGACATCATCCCGGTGCCAACCTCATCGCTTCTGACGTCGCCTGAGGTGACGCGGATCGCTGCGGACATCCCTCCGCGACTGATCGTTGCCGAGGAGGGACTGGCGCTTCCCGCGGGCCAACCCTGCCCTGTGCTGCCGGTGACAGAAATGCGGCGCATGTACGAGCTGCCGCCGATACGCTACGCGATGGGCGACCCTAACCGTGCGGGCTACATCATCTATACGTCGGGGACTTCAGGGCAGCCGCGCGCGGTGACCCATGCCCATCGCGCGATTTGGGCGCGCAGGATGCTGTGGGACGGCTGGTACGGCCTCACCGAGAACGATCGGCTCCTGCACGCTGGCGCGTTCAACTGGACCTATACGCTCGGCACCGGACTCCTCGATCCGTGGACGCGTGGCGCGACCGCCCTCATTCCGGGCAAGGGCGTCACTCCCGACGCGCTAGGCCTCCTGATGAAGGAGTCCGACGCGACGATCTTTGCCGCCGCCCCAGGCATCTATCGCCAAATGCTGAAAACACCGATCCCGGCGATCGAATCGTTGCGCCATGGGCTCTCGGCCGGCGAGAAACTGCCCCACGCAATTCGCGCCGCGTGGGAAAATGCGACGGGCATGCCGATCCACGAAGCCTTCGGCATGTCGGAATGCTCCACCTTCATTTCCGGTTCGCCGAGCCATCCCGCTCCGAGCGGAACACTCGGTTATCCGCAAGACGGTCGCCGCGTCGCCGTGCTGAACGAAGAGGGACCGGTCGGCTTCGGCGAGCCCGGCATTCTCGGGGTCTCGATCCGCGATCCCGGTTTGATGTTGGGCTATTGGGGCGCGGAGGAGGAAACCCGGCAAAGATATCAAGGCGAGTGGTTCCTGACCGGCGACATCGTGAGCATGGGGCGAGACGGCGCGGTCACTTATCTCGGACGCGCCGACGACATGATGAACGCGGGCGGCATCAGGGTCTCGCCCATCGAGGTCGAGACTGCGTTGAATGCCCATCCCGCGATCGTCGAAAGCGCGGCGACCGAGGTCACGGTCAAGGCCGACACCACCGTCATTGCCGCCTTCTACGTGGCGAAGGAGCCGCTCGAGGCTACCGAACTTGAAGCTTTCGTCGCCGCGCGCCTCGCTCGCTACAAATGTCCCCGTATCTATACTCACCTAGACACGCTACCAAAGGGACCGAATGGGAAGCTCCTGCGACGTGCTTTGCGGGCGCGATACGAGGAGCGTGATGCCTGAAGCTTCTTCGCGTCGTTCCCGAATCCTCACGGCGCCGTCAGATCGCTTCGAGCAACCGCGCGCGCTCGCCTTCATCCACGGTGTAGTAGTCGCGCTCCCACTCGCCGAGCTTCCAGCTAAGATAGATGTCCCGCATTTCCTCGCCGAAGCTCGCGGTAGCGATTGGGTCGGACTCAAAGGCCTGCAGCGCTTCGAGCAGCGTGCGTGGGAGGCGGCGTACCGTGCCGCCTTCGCTGGTCTGGAAGGTGTCTGAGGCGGTGGGCTTGCCGAGCCGGAGATAGAGATTGTCGTTCATCGGCTCGCCGGGATCTGCAGCCTGCTCGATGCCCTCCAGTCCAGCCATCAGCGTGATGGAGGCGGCGAGATAGAAATTGCAGGAGATGTCGGGCGCCCGGTTCTCGACGCAGGGCCGATTCATCGGCAGGCGCAGCATCGCCGAGCGATTGTTCTTGCCGTAGGCGCGAAGCACCGGCGCCCAGCTCATATCCGCCATTTGCCCCTGTGCCAGCAGACCTTTATAGGAGTTGAAATTGGGGCAGGTGACGGCCGTCATAGCGCCCGCATGGGCCAGAAGGCCGGCGACGAAATGATAGCCGAGATCAGGAAAAGAGATGCCGTATCTCCGGGCCATGTCGCCACCCGCGCGAGCGAACAGGTTCTCGCCGGTGGTGAGGTCGTAGAGCGACATGTTGAAATGCGCGCCCGAACGGAAATCGCCCGCATAGGGCTTGGGCATGAAACTCGCGATCAGCCCCATGTCCTGAGCGATGGTTTTGGCCATGAAGCGGAAGAACACCAGCCGGTCGCACATGCTCAAGACATCCGCATAGGCGAAATCGAGCTCATATTGGCTGTGGCCGCCCTCGGCATCGAAAGAATAGACGTTCCAGCCGAGGCTATTCATCGCTTCGACGATGCGGTCGAGATAGCTGATCGACTGGACCATCTGACTGACGTCGTAAGCGGGGCACATCCCTATGAAGCGACGCTCGGGCAGCGGTGAAGGACCGTTCTCGCCCTTGCGCAGCACATAGAATTCGGTCTCGACCCCGAGATTCATGCCGAAGCCGGCCTGTTTCGCTTTCGCCAACGCTTTTTTCAGGATGACCCGACTGCAGTTCTTGTAAGGCGCATCGTGATACCAAAGGTCAGAGGCGAACCAAGCGAAGCGTTTATCCCAGGGAAGAATCATCAGGCTGTCGAGGTCGGGCACGGTCGCGCACTCGTCCTTCTCGGGGCCGATCAGGCCCATGCCTTCCATCGCGCCGACGGTGAAGAGCTCGGAGCCCTTGCACATCTTCTCGAAGCTCGCGATTGGCACGGTCTTGGCTTTCGGCACGCCGTGCACGTCGACATAGGTCGCAAAGCAATATTGCACCCCCGTCTCTTCTAATTGCCGGCGGACCTCGCTCCCACGCTGGGCATCATTCACGATCATCGGTCCCCTCGCTGGCTCCGGCAGTGGTCGCTTCGCTCGAATTGACGGAGAATCGACTAGCAAATTCGAGGCCAGCGTTTCTGGCGGGCGGTGACCCAATGGAGCGAGGCTTGGGCGGCGGCTGGGGAGCAACCCGCGAGATCTTTTGCTCATCGTGATCAAAGGTTGGGCAGCCGGCGTCCAAGGAATGGGCGCTGGCGCTCCGGGTGGCGCCGGTTCCTGACTCAAGCCGCGCCTTCGCAACGCTCGGCCATGGCACAGGCATTGCAGTCCTTTCCGCGCCTTCTAGAGCGCGAGGGGATACATGGCGCGGTGGGACCTCATGACCAGCGAGGAGATTGGCGCCATGATCGCCAATGGCCGGGACCTCGCCATTCTGCCGGTCGGTGCTACAGAGCAGCACGGGCCGCACCTTGCCTGTGGTTGCGACACGATTTCCGCCGAGACGCTCGCCCGGCTCGCAGGGGAGCGCGCGAATGTGCTGGTGCTGCCGGGCTTCGCCTACGGCTGCTCGCTCGGTCATACGGAGAAATGGCCGGGTACGTTTTCGCTGCATCCGGGAACGCTGATCCAGGCGATGGTCGAGCTTGGCCGCTGGGCCATGGCGAACAGGCTGAAGAAGCTCTTGTTCCTGTCCGGCCACGGGACCAATGACGCCCCCTTGCGCAGCGCGATCCTGCAGCTTCGCTACGAATTTCCGCAAGGCCGCTTCGCCACGATGGGGCTTTGGGATATCTCGTCCCGCGTGCGCGCGCTCTATCTGCGCGACGGTGAGGACATTCACGCCAATCGCGGCGAGACCTCGATCCTGCTGCACCTACGGCCCGAGATGGTGCGCATGGAGCATATTTTCGACGTGCCCGACGTGACGCCCGGTACGCACTTCTCTTATGCCATGCCAGCGACGACACCGACCGGCGTGGTCGGCCGGCCGAGCGAGGCCTCCGTCGCGGATGGTGCAATGATGGTGGAGACGATCGTCGCTGATCTCGCCGACTGGCTCAAAGCGGCGCTGGCCGAGGATTGGCCGGCGCTGCCGCAAGGACCCACGGCGGCTTAAGCGGTCGCCCCGAGCCCCCGACCTAGCAATTTCGCAACGTTCCGGCCTGAACCGATGCTACCGGGCGACGTCGGCGGCGGCTTCCTCAAACGAAGCGCCGCGCAGAACGGCTCCGAGCCATGAAAACAGCTTCACCGAATCGGGGTTCTCCCCCAGTTGCCACTCGGGATGCCACTGCACGGCAAGCACGCGCTC
>JBLMXO010000123.1:0-5368 GCA_050257815.1 Actinomycetota bacterium | reverse complement strand
CTGAGAGCGGTGTTGAGCGCGGTCTGCCCGCCCATGGTCGGCAGCAGCGCGTCGGGCCGCTCCGTCTCGATGATCTTGGCGACGAACTCCGGCGTGATCGGCTCGACATAGGTGGCGTCGGCCACGCCCGGATCGGTCATGATCGTGGCCGGGTTCGAGTTGACCAGAACGATGCGATAACCCTCTTCTTTGAGGGCCTTGCAGGCTTGCGTTCCAGAATAGTCGAACTCACAGGCCTGGCCGATCACGATCGGTCCAGCCCCGATGATCAGGATGGACTTTATATCTGTGCGCTTGGGCATAGGCTAATCGGTGCCCTTCCGCTTTTCCATCAACTCGACGAAGCGGGTGAAGAGGTAGTGGCTGTCTTGCGGCCCCGGCGAGGCCTCCGGATGGTACTGCACCGAGAACACCGGCTTGTCCTTCACCTTGAGCCCGCAATTCGACCCGTCGAACAGCGAGATGTGCGTCTCCTCGACATTGTCCGGCAGGCTCTCGCGGTCGACGGCGAAGCCGTGATTCATCGAGGTGATCTCGACCTTGCCGGTGGTGAAGTCCTTTACCGGGTGGTTGGCGCCGTGATGGCCTTGATGCATCTTGGCGGTGGTGGCGCCGAGCGCCAGCCCAAGCATTTGATGGCCGAGGCAGATGCCGAATAGCGGCGTGCCTGACTCCACGAGCTTCTTGATCTCCGGCACCGCATAGACACCGGTCGCCGCCGGATCGCCTGGCCCATTCGACAGGAACACGCCATCGGGCTTCCGCTCGAGGATCTCTTCCGCCGTCGTGGTCGCCGGCACGACGGTGAGCCAGCATCCGGCGGTCGCAAGCTCGCGCAGGATATTGCGCTTCAAGCCGTAGTCGATGGCGACCACATGGAAGCGCGGGCTTTCCTGCCGCCCATAGCCCTTGCCCCACAGCCACTCGCTCTCGTCCCACGCATAGCTTTGTCCCGCGGTCACGTCCTTGGCGAGGTCGAGGCCCTCCATGCTGGGAGCGTCAGCCGCCTGACGTTTGAGCGCCTCGCGGTCGAATTTGCCGTCAGGCGCATGCGCGATCACCGCGTTCAGCATGCCCTTTTCGCGGATGAGCGCGGTCAGCGCCCGGGTGTCGACCCCGCTGATGGCGATGATGCCGCGCGCTCTTAGCCAGTCGTTGAAGTTCTGCGCGGCGCGCCAATTCGACGGCCGCGTGATCTCGGCGCGCAGCACGCAGCCTCGCACGCCGTTGGTGGCGAGGGTGGCCGCCTCCATGTCCTCGGCGTTGGTGCCGACATTGCCGATATGGGGGAAGGTGAAGGTGATGATCTGCCCGGCATAAGAGGGGTCGGTCAGGATCTCCTGGTAGCCGGTCATCGCCGTGTTGAAGCACACCTCGCCGACCGCGATGCCGGTAGCGCCCGCGCCCTTGCCCTCGATGACCGTGCCGTCGGCGAGCACGAGCAGCGCCGTCGGGACCTCCTCGGTCCAGCCATCGATCGCGCGCGCGCGCGGCTGCGCGGCCTCACTGGCCGAAATGTCCTTGTGATCGTTCATCGTCTCTTATGGGCGGACTGCTCGGCTTCGTGCCGGCTGTTGGCAAGGTCGGGTGCGGCTCTGGTCGCGTCAAGTCTCAAGGCAGGTTGAGGCGATCGTGCCTCGAGTTTTCAGCCGGACTCTTAAGTGAGGGGCCTCCCGCGGTCAATCCACAGGCTAAAATATTTTCTTGTTAAAACAATAGCTTAGCCTAGCAAATTTGCTTGCTTGGCCCATCCCCCTCGATTACTTTGGAAACTTCTTCCTCGAAAGCCCTACACGGATTCTCATGCGCGAGACGATCACCGCCGCCTTGAAGGCTGCCACCAAGGCGCAAGACAAGCGCCGCATCTCGACGCTTCGCCTGATCTCGGCGGCGATTAAGGACCGTGACATCGCCGCCCGCACCGCCGGCAAGAGTGAGGCGACCGACGCCGAGCTGCTCGAGCTGTTCGCCAAGATGATCAAACAGCGTGAAGAATCGGAGAAGATCTATGCCGACGCCGGCCGCGCCGAGCTCGCCAAGCAAGAGGGCGAGGAGATCGCCATCATCCGCGAGTTTCTCCCCAAACAGTTGTCGGAGAAGGAGATGGAGGCGGCGATTGCCGCTGCCATCAAGAAGACCGGCGCCGCGAGCGTGAAGGACATGGGCAAGGTGATGGCCGAGCTTAAGGGGGCATACGCCGGCCAGATGGATTTCGGCAAGGCGAGCGCCGCAGTGAAGGCCAAACTCTCGGGATGATGGGTTGCATGCCCATCGCTCAACGACGGCGATGCGAGTTCGAGACGAGCGCGCGCTGAAGCGCCGGTCCTCCGTAAAAGTTTCGTGAAATCAACGATCTGAATGTCCGATCGATCGTTCGGGTTTGCCCCGCGACGAGTTGTCTTGCACTGCACCATAGATTTGTCACTGCACTGCGCCAGTCTTTGTGCACTGCAGCACGGGATATGATTCCCTGTTGAAATTTGAAAGGAGGCCAATTCAATGGTCCGGTTCACACGTTGCAAACTCCCGGCTCTGGCGGGAGCCGGGGCACTTCTCGCTCTAGCCACTCTCGCCGCGCCAGCCAGCGCCGCCGATGACGCGGTCAATCTCGGTCCAGTGGGGCCGCGCGAGCCCATTCTCGTCAAGATGGGGGACAAGCGCATGATCGCTTCTTACGTGCCGAACGGCGGCAACTGCTTCGTCAGTGCTATCGTGTTCGACGCGACCCCTATGGGCGGCGGGTTTTCCTCGACGCGCATCAATGTGGCCTTGCACCCCGGCGAGCTTTTCGATGTCGACGGGGCCGAGGATCGGCCGGTCGTGCTCCTGTGCGGATTCAAAGGTGACATGCTGACCGTACTCAACCGCACCGAGGTCATGACGCATGCCGCTAACGCCGTCAGCGAATAGGAACGAGCTGCCACTCCTTGCCATGATAGCAAGATGCTAGACGACGCCCTCCCTGGCAACGGGGAGGGCGTTTTGCTTTGGAGAGGGGACAAGATTCCACATTTGTTCGCTTTGTAGCTCGCGCGGTGGATAATGGTGATGAGCGCGAATCGCCAAGGCGCCGCCTTCCACGTCAGTCCACTGTTCAAGCCATGAAGTTCTCCGATTCGTTCTTGGATGAGATCAGGGCGCGCCTGCCGGTGTCGCAGGTGGTCTCCCGCCGTGTGCCGCTGAAGCGGGCCGGGCGCGAGTGGAAAGGGCTCTCGCCGTTCAATCGCGAGAAGACGCCCTCCTTCACCGTGAACGACCAGAAGGGCTTCTATCACTGCTTCTCGAGCGGCAAGCATGGCGACATCTTCACCTTCCTCATGGAGACGGAAGGGCTGAGCTTCCCCGAAGCGGTCGAGAGGCTTGCCGGCGATGCGGGCTTGCCGATGCCGAAGCCCGACCCGCAATTCGAGCGCGCCAACAAGGAGCGCCTCGGCCTTCTCGATGCGCTTGAGGGGGCGGCGCGGCTCTTCGAAGAGGCACTGGTCGCCCGCGAGGGGCGCGATGCCCTTCTCTATGCCGAGCGGCGCGGGCTCAAGCCCGAGACGGTGAAGGAGTTCCGCATCGGATTCGCGCCGAATGCGAAGGAGACGCTGAAAGGGACTCTAACCAAACACGGATTTGCCGAGGCCCAGCTCCTGGAGGCCGGGCTCCTCATCAAGCCGGACGACGGCAGGCAAAGCTACGATCGCTTCCGCAACCGCCTCACCATCCCCATTCTCGACCACAAGTCGCGGGTGATCGGCTTCGGCGCCCGCGCCCTCGATCCTGATGCAGAGCCGAAATATCTGAACTCGCCCGAGACTAGGCTGTTCGACAAAGGCTCGACGGTCTTCAACTTCGCGCGTGCGCGTAAATCGGCTTTCGATAAGAGCGAGCTCGTGGTGGTCGAGGGCTATATGGACGTGATCGCGCTCCATCAAGCGGGCTTCGCCAACACGGTCGCGACGCTCGGCACCGCGTTTACCGAGCGCCAGATGGAGCAGCTCTGGATGCTCGCGCCCGAACCCATCATCTGCTTCGACGGCGACCGGGCAGGCGAGGCGGCGGCGGCACGCGCCATCGACCGCATGCTGCCGATGCTGCGCGAAGGTCATTCCTTCCGCTTCGCCTTCCTGCCTGAGGGGCTTGATCCCGACGATTTGGTGCGCAGCCAGGGCGCATCGGCCTTTGCGCAATGTCTCAAGGCCGCGCGGTCGCTGATCGACGTGCTGTGGCTCCGCGAGCGCGCCGAGCAGCCCCTCGACACGCCCGAGCGCCGTGCCGCCTTCGAGGCGCGGCTCGACGCGCTGCTCGCGCAAATCGGCAATGCGCGGGTGCGCGATCACTATCGTCGCGAGGTGAGAAACCGGCTGTTCGCGCTCTGGCGCGAGCGCCCGTCGCCCCGGCCGAAGGGGATGCGTCCGGTGGCGGGAAAGCCTTCGCAAGGCACCGTCGTCCCGCCGCCCTCGCCGCGGGGCTTCGCCACCGCCATCACGCTGTCGCTGGTCAATCACCCTTATCTGCTCGACCGCTTCGCCGAGGAGGTCGCAAGCCTTGAGATCAAGGACAAGAAGCTCGCCGGGCTTCTCACCTTCGTCGCCCGCACCACGTTCGAGCACGATGGGATCACGCGCGAGCAATTGCTCGATGAGCTGAACGCAAGCGCGCACGCGAAGCTGTTCGCCAGGCTGTTGCGCGAGAGCGCGTTCAAGCGCATCGCCTTCCTTCAGCCTGAGACCGAACGGGTGGAGGTTGAGGCGCAGTTTGCCGACCTCATCTATCGCTTCAGGGCGCTCCCTGCACTCTCCAAGGAGCTTGCCGAGGGGGCCGATCATTTGTCCGACCTGTCGGAGGCCGAGTTCGAGCGCTTCGCCGCCCTCCAGCAGCAGGTGGCGAGCGTCGGCAGCCAGCATGCGGCTGACGATGCTGGCGACCGCGACGCCGCCGAGAGGTTCAAGGAGAAGGTCGCCCAAGTGATGCGCGAGAAGGGGACTTGGCGCCGCGGCCACCGCCCCGAGAGGCGAGACTAAGCGTCGCGCCGCCCAATACTGGACTTTCTCCGGCGCCGCTTCGCGTGCTTACAAGCCGGTAGATGTGCTAGTAGCTTTTCGCCTGGCTGCGAGGGGGATCCAATTCGTCCGTGCGCGAAATCAACCGGAATAGAGGTCTGGTTTGCGGTAAACTGCTTGGCGGCTCATTCGTCTCGCCGCTTAGCCATCGCTTTGGTCATCCATGAGTGACCGCAAAACCAGACAGATCGATACCGCAGACTTCACCCGCTGCGACCCGGTTCCGCCGGAGGGCATCGAGCGGGCGGTCGCGATTATGCGCACCGGCAAGTTATTCAGATACGGCGACAGCCGGCCCGAGGAGTCGGAAGTCGCGCTGC
>JBLMXO010000122.1:0-3201 GCA_050257815.1 Actinomycetota bacterium | reverse complement strand
GAGACGGCTTTGCGTAGCCGGCTATTCTCAAGCTCCAGCTCTTTGAACCGCTTCACCTGGTCGGTTTTGAGCCCGCCAAACTCCTGACGCCAGCGATAGAACGTCACCTCGCTCACGCCGATCTGCCGGATCGCATCGGCCATGCTGGCCCCTTGCGAGACCAACACGTCAACCTGCCGCAGCTTCGCGACGATCTCTTCCGGCTTGTACCTCTTCCTCGGCATATCGGTCCTCCTTGATGCCAAAAGACATATCTCAAGTCGGACCACTTCAACGGGGGCGGCTCAGTGTCCGCTCTCGGGGTAAAGCGGACATGCCTTGTTGCGGCGCACATGTCTGCTTTTGACCCAAAGCGGACTTTGGGCCGAGCGGGCCGCTTATTCCCGCACAACCCAATGTTCTCAATGCCGGACGGCGTCGATTCGCACGCTGGTCTTCGGGCTTTTCTGCATCGTCTGGAAGACGACGCAATAGCGCTCGGTCATTTCGAGCAGACGATCGAGCTGGTCTGAGGACGCATCGGTCTCGACATCGAAGCGCAAACGGATCTCGTTGAAGCCGACGGGTACATCCGCCGCGACACCGAGCGTGCCGCGGAGATCGACATCGCCTTCGGCCGAGACTGCCGCCGATTTAATGGGAATATCGAGCACCGTGGCGGCCGCCTTCAATGAGATGCCCGCGCAGGCGATGAGGGCCTCAAGCAACAGGTCGCCCGAGCAGAGCTCCAAGCCCGAACCACCGCATTTCGGGTGGATGCCCGCAAGCGCGAGCCCGCGTCCGGTTTCGACGTTGCAGGTGACGGTCGATTCGCCCGCCATCCCCCTGGCCTTCAAAGTGAGAAGCGCGGCCTCGGCATCCTTCCTGTAGAGTTCTTTGAGCGGTTCTTGTGATGTCTTAAATTTCGCGACGTCCATAATCTGTGTCCTTGGTTTGAATTCGATTGACTGGGCGAATGCCACAAGGGTGCGGCACCGGCTTCATTACTCGGGCAAGATCACGCCCGACCCGCCCAGTTCGGCGGGGAAGTCCTTCAGCTTGGGCAGACCGTCCTTCATCGGCAGCACGGTCTCGGCATAGTTGACGTGGACGCCGGGGCTGAACTTCTGCGTCGGTATCGTGGCGGCATAGACGTCGACGAGACCCATGATCGGGTGGTCGGTCATGATGTGGCCGCCGCACTTCTTGCAGGACTGCCGACCACTGTTTTCCGTCTTCATGAAGCGCGAGACGAACTCCGCACCCTTAGTGACCTTCACGTTCTCCGGCTTCCATAACGTGAAGGAATTGACCGGCGCCGCCGACCAGGACCGACAAGAACTACAATGGCAGTAGCCCATGGCCTCAGGCGCGCCCTGCACCTCGATCTCCACGGCGCCGCAGAAACACTTACCCTTATGCATCGTCATCGTTTTACGAGCCTCGTTTATATGCGAGTTATGCGCCACTGGGAGCGGCGCGCATGGGGCTGTTACTTACGCGCACGGGCGGCGAAAAGAATGATCGGGCGTCCGCAATGCTTGACACCGCGTCCGGAATTCGGCCCTGTCATCGCGGGCGACCGAAATCCCGTGCCCGACGCCCGTTGTCAGGCGGGGCCAAATGGCTGCGGATGTCCTGTCAGATCTGTTGAAAACCGTACGGCTGACGGGTGCGGCATTCTTCGATATCGCAGCCGAGGCGCCGTGGGCGGTTGCCTCGCCGCCGCGGGATGCAATCCTGCCGAAAATTCTGCCGGGCGCCGATCATCTCGTGGCTTATCACGTGGTTACGGCCGGCCGTTGCTTCGCCACAATTGTCGGCGGGAAGCCGATCGCAGTGGAAGCTGGCGAGGTCGTCGTCTTTGCGCATGGCGACCCGCATATCATGTCGAGCGGCCCTGGTATGCACGCCGATCCGACACCGGCCGACGTGCTCGACGTCGCGGCCGCCGACCAACTGCCATTCCATCTCAACTACGCGGGCACGGGCCCGGCTTCGACCACACTCGTTTGCGGCTATCTCGCCTGCGATGCGCGGCCGTTTAATCCGCTGCTCGAGGCGCTGCCGCCCGTAATCACGTCGGGCAGTCCGCGTAATCAAGGCGGGAGGGGCGTTAGTGCCTTCATCCAGTTTGCGGTGGCGGAAGCGGCGGAGAAGCGCGCTGGCGGCGAGACTATCCTCACCAAACTGAGCGAGCTGATGTTCATCGAGGTCTTGCGCGGCTATATCGCTTCCCTCCCGTCAGAAAACGCCGGCTGGTTGGCGGGTCTGCGCGATCCGTTGGTCGGAAGAATCTTATCGCTGATCCATGGTAAGCCGAAAGAGGACTGGACAATCGATAGGCTAGCGAAGGAGGCCGGCGTATCGCGTTCGGTTCTCGCCGAACGTTTTTCCGAGGTCGTGGGAATTCCACCGATGCACTATTTGGCGAAATGGCGGATGCAGATTGCCTCGGAGCTTCTGAGCGGCAGCACGGCCAATATTGCGGCCATCGCCATCGAAGCCGGATACGAGTCCGAGGCCGCCTTCAGCCGCGCTTTTAAGAAGATGGTCGGGGTGCCGCCTTCATCCTGGCGTCAGCGAGTGCGATTTGAGAGATAAGGCCGCATTGTGGCCTCTCGGCCTTAATGGCTTCTGGCCCAAAGCGGACATGACGCGGACGTATCGTAAGTGGGCTTTGACACTTTGTAGATGTAGATAGGGCCGTCGCCTCGGCCGTAGAGCCAACATTGCCAAGCAGTCGCGTTGCGCATTTGGAGCGTTGCCTACACACTGGGCTGCCTGGAACGATAGGCTTATTCTAGCGACGCAATTTGCTGTTGAGCCCCGGCACGCCATCGGCACACAATTATTAGCGCGCCCGAGACGATTCGAACGTCCGACCTTTGCCACTGGAGGTTCGCGCACCGTCCAACCCGCGCGATATTAAGGCCCGTTGCCGCTGGCGGGTGTTTCGTTTATTGAGGCAAACAGGCGCCCGTAGCTCAGCTGGATAGAGCGTTGCCCTCCGAAGGCAAAGGTCGGACGTTCGAATCGTCTCGGGCGCGCCAGTCTCTTCAATCACTTAACATCATTATTCGCTCTATCTCACCCACCGCTGTCCGGGGAATGTCCGTGTAATACGTTCACGGCAAGTTCCAGTTTGCCGGCTTCCGTGCTGCCGTTGGTCGCCGCCGCACGAGAGCGCGACCGCCTGGCCCGAATCATGCTCGGCCCACC
>JBLMXO010000121.1:0-3144 GCA_050257815.1 Actinomycetota bacterium | reverse complement strand
TTGGCTCGGAAGATCCGTCGGTGTGGGCCACGCTTGGGCGGAGCTATGGCGCGGCGGCGCCCGAGGGCTTGCGCCGAATCGCCAGGAGTCAGGATATCGACTTCGAAGGCGATGGCGAGATCCTGCACGTGGCCGAAGACCCGGCGAAAGGTTCGCGCAGTTTTGACGTCGATCAGGACACTGGATTGATCGTCGACGAGAAATACACGGCGGTGCCGACCCCTTTCGTCATTGAGCGCGCAGGCGCGGTGAAGAACAAGCTGGCCCTGACCTTCGACGATGGTCCAGACCCGGACTTCACGCCGCAGATCCTTGACATCCTCAAGCAAAAGGGCGTTCACGCGAGCTTCTTCATCATCGGGCAGAACGCCGCCGCCTATCCCGGTCTCGTCCAGCGCCTTCTCGCCGAAGGGCATGACGTCGGGAACCACACCTTCACCCATCCCAATCTCGGCGAGCTCCCAGATGCCCTGGTGACGCTGGAGATCAACGCGACCGAGCGCCTGTTCGAGGCGCTCACCGGGCGATCGATGCGGCTGTTCAGGGCGCCTTATCTTGGCGACGCCGAACCGACCACCGCCGATGAAATCGTGCCGATCGAGATTGCCCAAGACATGGGCTATCTCTCAATCGGTTTGCATGTCGATCCCGACGATTGGCAAGGGCCTACTGCTGATCAGATTATCGAACGCGTGATCGCTCAGGTGGGTAATCCCAATCCTGACGTCACGGGCCATGTCATCCTGCTGCATGACTCGGGTGGCGACAGATCGGAAACCGTCAAGGCGTTGCCGAGGCTGATCGATATCATGCGGGCAAGGGGCTACCAGTTTGTGCCGGTTTCAGAGCTTGCCGGGATGACCCATGATCAGGCCATGCCGCCGGTCCCGCCACAGGCGCTCGGGCGCATGGTCGGGCTCCCGGTCTTTCTGACCTATGGCTGGCTCGGCCACGCGATCACCACTTTGTTCTTCGCTGCGATCTGGCTCGGCGTCGCGCGTCTTCTCTTCCTGTGCATCGTCGCATTGCGGAACTGGCAGGTCGAATCCCGGCGTATTCCGCCCGAACTTCCCTCGGCTCCGCCGCTGCAGTCGGTGCTGATCCCGGCCCATAACGAGGCCAAGGTGATCGCCGAAACGATCCGCCACATTCTCGCGAGTGACTATCCAAATCTCGAGATCATCGTCATCGACGACGGGTCGAAGGACGATACGGCTGAGGTGGTGCGTACGGTCTCCGCCGATGACGAGCGGGTGCGGCTCATCACCATGGCCAATGGCGGCAAGGCGGCGGCTCTCAATCGCGGTCTGGCCGAGGCAAGAGGTGACGTCGTGGTCGCGCTTGATGCCGACACCTATTTCCCGCGCGATTCGATCGGCAAGCTCGTCCGTTGGTTTGCCGACCCCGAAGTGGGCGCCGTGGCCGGCAACGCCAAGGTCGGCAACCGGGTCAACGTCATCACCCGCTGGCAGGCGCTCGAATACATCACGAGCCAGAGTCTCGAGCGCAGGATGCTCGCCGCACTTGGCTGTATCACGGTCGTACCAGGCGCAATTGGAGCCTGGCGCCGCGAGGTGCTGCAAAAGCTCGGTGGCTTCCCGTCAGACACGCTCGCCGAGGACCAGGACCTCACGATTTCCGTGCTGAAGGCGGACCACAAGGTGCTCTACGACAGCACGGCGATTGCCTGGACTGAAGCGCCGGATAGCGTCAGAGGCTTGATCAAGCAGCGTTTCCGCTGGGCTTTCGGCACGCTGCAATGTCTGTGGAAACACCGCATGGCGACGCTGAAGCCGCGCTACGGTTCGCTCGGATTGGTGGCGATCCCGCAAACCTGGGTGTTCCAATTCATGCTGTCGTTCCTCGCGCCCTTCGTCGACTTCGTGCTTCTCTGGCGCCTGGTCTTTTCGGCGATCGACCTTTACCAGCACCAAAGCCAATTCGACTCCCAGACGTTGCAGAAGGTGCTGTTCTATTATTGTGCCTTCATCCTCGTCGATCTGTGCAGTGCGGCGCTTGCGCTCGTCATGGAGCGCAAGGAGGACAAGAAGCTTCTCCCGTGGCTCGTGCTGCAACGCTTCGGCTACCGGCAACTGATGTATTACATCGTCATCAAGGCGGGCTTCGCTGCCATGTTCGGCCCGCTCGTCGGCTGGAACAAGCTCGAGCGGAAATCGACCGTGGACGCGGTAGCTTAGGCCGCGGTCGCGTCAGCTTGAAGCGATCCGCACGTCTACATCTTGTCGTAGGTCAGGCAGCAGCAATCCTTCAGGCCGTCCTGGCGCATCTTGCAGGAGAGCTTGGCTTCGACGTCCTGGCAGGGCTCCGGGCTGACATTCACCGGCAACTCGCTCTGGCACATCGTCGCGGTGTAGTGGACGCAATTGCCGCCCAGCAGCTCAGAGTTTTTGGGGCAGCGGCAATTGGGCGGCGAGCCGACCATGCCGTGCTGGCAGCCGCCCGGAGTGGCGGCCGTCGCAGCCTCTGCCGTTCCCCGCGCCGGCGGCTGGCAATAGCCGTATTTGCCCGGCACGGCGAGGACCGTGTATCCGGGAGGACAGGCATGCTCGCCGGGCTTTGCCGACTCCGGCATGGGCGAGCCTTGGGGCGGAGTGTTTGCGCCATAGTTGACCGCGCCTTGCGCCGGCGCGCCGTAGGTCGGCGCAGCCGGGCTCGTCGCGCCAGCGGGCGCACTTTCCGAAGGGGGCTGTGTGCTCTCAGTCACCGGCCCGGCGTTCTTGCCATGCATTTCGCCGCCCGTCGTCGCGCTGCACGAGAAGCTTCCGTTGACCATCCCACACTGGAAGATGGCGAATGCGGCATCGCCGCCAAGGGCAAGTGTCAGCGTCCAGAGGAAAGTCGCCAACACAAACGCGCAAATTAGACGCATGGAAACCCCGCCGTTCACCTGCCGATCATAATGGCATCAAACGCAAAGCAGAACAGGAGAGACTGGCCGACATATGGCGGGAGTTCGGCCCGCTTCGGGTCCAATGTCCCGAATCGGGCCTCTTGCCAGAGAGGCTTCCTCTTGACACGATAGCGTCATCAAAGGGCCGAGCGCGAGTAGGGGTGCGTCAGGAGCCTTCTCCCGCGCGGGGTCATAACCGCCAAGGGAGGAGACCATGGGTCAAGCGCAGGGCC
>JBLMXO010000120.1:0-5341 GCA_050257815.1 Actinomycetota bacterium | reverse complement strand
GGCTCTCGAAGCGGTCGAACACAGCCTTCTGATAGTCCTCGGGGATGCCCACTCCCTGATCCTCGACGGTGAAGGCGACCATGGAATCCTCGCGGCGGCACTTGAGGGCGATCCTGCCACCTGAGGGCGAGAAGCCGATCGCATTGGAGAGCAGATTATAGAGAATCTGCGTCACCCGGGCGCCGTCGGCGACGAAGGTGTCGATGCCCGGCTCGACGGCGACGTCGAGCGTCATGTCGTTTTGCTTGAGCCGCTCGCGCACGCCGTTCTCGGCGGCCTCGATAACCTCGCGCACATTGACGGGCGAGAGGTTAAGCTCGATCGCACCGGCATCGATGGTGGCGAGATCGAGAATGTCGTCGACGATGGCTTTGAGGGTGAGTCCCGAGGCAAGAATATCGCTCACATATTCGCGCTGCTTGTCGGCGAGCGGTCCGAAGGCCGGGGTCGCGAGAAGCTGAGCAAAGCCGAGGATCGAGTTGAGCGGAGTGCGGAGCTCGTAGGAGACATGGGAGATGAAGGTCGACTTCAGGCGGTCGGCCTCTTCCAGCGCCTCATTCCTCTCGATCAACGCTCGCTCTATGTGCTTTGCGTCGGAGACGTCGTTATAAGTCAGCAGCGTGCCGCCATCGGGGAGCGGTAGCGCGGCACAGGCGAGCACGTAGCCGTCAGCACGGTCGATCTCGCTCTCATAGGGACGCCGCTCGGAGACGATGGCGGTGATGGCCGCTTTGGTCCGCTCCCATTCCTCAGGCACGTCATAAAGGGCGCGGCACTCTCCGATGATCTCATCGATGTGCGGCTCCTGGTCGAGTTGGCGTGGATTTAAGCGCCAGAGCTTGGCGAAGGCCTGGTTGTAGAGTCTGAGCCGGCCGTTGGGGCCGAACACGGCCACGCCTTCGCGCAAGGTGTCGAGCGTCTCGCGCTGCACCTGGATCAGCGCGTTGTAGCGGCTCTCTAGCCCGATCCGCTCGGTGACGTTCTCGTAGAGATAGGTCACCCCGCCGGCCTCGCTGTCGGCGATCACGTGCAGGGTGCGACCATCGGGGAGGTGCCAGAGGTCTTCCACCTGCATATCCGCGCCGTAGCGGGAGAGCCAAGTCTTTTTCCAGTCGCGATAGTCGGCCTTTTCCGGTAGCCGCCGGTCCTGGCGGAGCCGGTCGAGAATCTCTCCGTCGCGCGGGTGGGTCGCGAGCCACGCTGGGTCGAGTTGCCAGAGCTCGACATAGGCCTGGTTGAAATGGGCAAGTCTTTGACTCTCATCGAACACGGCAAAGGCGGTGGCGAGCCGGTCGAAGCTCCGGAAATACGCTTCGACGCTCGGCTTTGCCTCGGGCTGCGCGCGCTCGGCGATGACCGCCTGCGTATCGAGCAGCCCGCGCAACGATGCGACCTGATCCTCGAGCTGCCGGTGCTTGGCAGCGAGCTCGGCAAGCTCGAGCCGTCGCCCATATAGGTCGCGCACCTTGAGCACGAGCCTGCGCCCGGCCACGCGCCCGTCGACCTCGACGAAACGGTCGCGCAAGGTCGAGAGCATGAGATTGAAGGCCTCGCCTTTGTCAACCAGAATGCGGAGCGCAAGATCGAGCGCGGAGGCAGACGGCGCATCGAGCCAACTCTCGAAATTGAGGAGAGCATTCGCCTCGCGCGGCACGCCGAGCCCGACCGGCAGATTTGCCACGAGAAGATCGGGCTCGCCGCTCTCGGAGACGATGAGAAGCGCCTGTGGCTCGGCGGCGAGGATGGTCTCGAGCGTGCTCTCGCTCACGCGGTAGTGCTCCGCCTCCTGCGCGGCAGTGGCAGCGGCGGCGCGCGCGCGCTCGGTGGCACGGAGACAGGCGATCGCCGTGCCGACGGCAAAGGCGATAATGCCAAGATTGATGCCGAGCGTGAGCAACGTCCGCGCGTCGAATGCGCTGGTGTCAGCCGCGGCGAATGCGCTCGTGGCAGGAAGAAGAAGCGCGGCGGAAAGGAGAGACACGCGGAACAGCACCCTTGGCCACCTCGATGAAGGTGCCGCCTTGCCCCCGCTCCTCCGCATGGTCGTGTTGTGCTCCGCGCCGCCGTCCATGGCCTCGCCTCGCGCCGCTAACGCTGCCACAGACTAAAACGCGGGGCTCCCTCTGCCCCACGCGAACCCAAGGCGAATCAGGGGTAGATTAACCGCATCGGTGACTCTTGCCCACTGGGCAACGGACTTTGGTTAATCCGACGAGCCGCTATGGCGTTTCGATGACGGCGGAGCCTGCGGCGATCAGTAGCGGTAGGCTTCGGGCTTGTACGGGCCTTCGACCGGCACGCTGATGTAATCGGCCTGCTCGGAGCTGAGCTTGGTCAGCTTGGCGCCGACCTTGGCGAGGTGGAGCCGTGCCACCTTCTCGTCGAGCTGCTTCGGCAGCGTATAGACTTTCCTCTCGTATTTGCCGGGATTGGTCCACAGCTCGATCTGCGCCAGCGTCTGATTGGTGAAGGACGCGCTCATCACGAAGCTCGGATGGCCCATGGCGTTGCCGAGATTGACCAGCCGCCCCTCTGACAGGAGGATGATGCGCTTGCCGTCGGGGAACTCGATCTCGTCGACCTGCGGCTTGACGTTCTCCCATTTGAAGTTGCGCAAGGCCGCAACCTGAATCTCGGAGTCGAAATGCCCGATATTGCAGACGATGGCGCGATCCTTCATCTGCCGCATGTGGTCGACGGTGATGACGTCCTTGTTGCCGGTCGCGGTGACGAAGATGTCGGCGCGGGGCGCGGCGTCTTCCATGGTGGTGACTTCGTAGCCCTCCATCGAGGCCTGCAGCGCGCAGATCGGATCGACCTCGGCGACGAGCACGCGGCAGCCGGCATTGCGCAGCGAGGCGGCCGAGCCTTTGCCCACGTCGCCGAAGCCGGCGACCATCGCCACCTTGCCCGCCATCATCACGTCGGTGCCGCGGCGGATGCCGTCGACCAGGCTCTCGCGACAGCCATAGAGATTGTCGAATTTCGACTTGGTGACGCTGTCATTGACGTTGATGGCGGGGAACAGCAGCGTGCCCTTCTTCTGCATCTCGTAGAGGCGGTGCACGCCGGTGGTGGTCTCCTCGGTGACGCCGCGAATATTGCGAGCGACCTTGGTGAACCAGCCGGGCTCGCGCTTCAGCCGCTCCTTGATCGAAGCAAATAGAACCTCCTCCTCCTCGTTGGTGGCTTTGTCGAGGAAGGCGGTGTCGCCACTCTCGGCGCGTACGCCGAGATGCACTAGCAGCGTCGCGTCGCCGCCGTCGTCGAGGATCATGTTCGGCGTGCCGCCGTCTGACCACTCGAAGATGCGGTTGGTGTAGTCCCAATACTCTTCGAGGCTCTCGCCCTTGAAGGCAAACACGGGGATGCCCTTGGCGGCGATCGCCGCCGCCGCATGGTCCTGCGTCGAATAGATGTTGCACGACGCCCAACGGACGTCGGCGCCGAGCGCCGCGAGCGTCTCAATCAGGACCGCAGTCTGGATGGTCATGTGCAGCGAGCCCGCGATGCGCGCGCCTTTGAGCGGCTTTCTCGCGGCATATTCCTCACGCACGGCCATCAGCCCCGGCATCTCCGTCTCGGCGATGTCGATCTCCTTCCGGCCCCACGAGGCCAGCCCGATGTCTTTGACGTGATAGGTCATGCCTGCACTCCGCCGAACTGATAAAGATATAAAGAAGTCCTTATATCGCGGCTGCGAGGGAGCGAGTCAAGGCCCTCGACCCCGCTTCCCAGCCGGCCTGTCTGCGCCCCGTTTCCACCACCCGGGAATAAACCCTCGCTTCCGCGAGTCTTGGACGCAGCGAGCGCAGCGCAATTTTCCAAGTTGCAGGTAGACTGGCGAGGGAGCGAATTTCGACCGGCTTGAATGTGGACAACTCGACCGACCAGACGCGTTTTGCGGAGGTCTTCCTGCCGCACCTTATCGATGCCTTCAGGCTTGCCAAGTGGCTTGCCGGGAGCAGCGCCGACGCGGAGGACATCGTCCAGGAGGCCTCGTTGCGAGCCTTCAAAGCCATTCGCTCCTTCGCCGGCTCGAACGCGCGGGCCTGGGTCCTCACCATCGTGCGCAACACAAGTTATACCTGGCTTGCCAAGAACCGCCCCCGAGCCGTGGTGCTGACCGAGGACTTGGATCAGGTGACGCGCGAGACGATGGATCGCGCCGACGGAGACGCTGAGGTTGCGACGCCGGAGGCGGTGCTGATCGCCAAGATGGAGGCGGAGGAGGTGAGGAAAGCGGTGGCCTCGTTGCCGCCTCCCTTTCGCGAGGTTCTCGTGCTCAGAGAGATCAACGACCTCGATTACCGCACCATCGCCGAGATCATCCAGGCGCCGATCGGCACGGTGATGTCGCGCCTTGCCCGCGCGCGGAAGCTCGCTCTTAATGCCATGCAGGGGAGGGCGGTATGAGCCTCTCTGAGCAGGACGAGCTTCTCCTCAACGCCTATCTCGATGGCGAGCTCGCCCCGATGGAAGCCGTCCGCTTCGAGCAGCGCCTTGCCGAAGATCCTGCCTTGGCTAAGGAGGTTGCCGCGCGTCGCGCACTCAGCGAGAGTCTGCGCGGAGGCCTTGCCGATGACGTGCCGGCAGCATCGCTCGAGCGCCGCATCATGGCGAGCGTGAGTATGCCGGCCAAGACCATGCCGCGATCCTGGCGCTCTCTCGCCGCCTCGCTCATGATCGGCGCCCTGCTCGGGGGAGCGGTGACTTTCGGCGTCCTCAACCAGCCGGGCGGCGATGTCGCGAATGAGGTCGTCTCCGCGCACATCAGGGCTCTGATGGCCCCGCAGCCGATCGACGTCCAGTCCTCTGACCGCCATACGGTGAAGCCCTGGTTTGCCGGCAAGCTTGCCTTCGCGCCGAAAGTCGTCGATCTTTCGGCCCAGGGCTTCCAGCTCGTGGGAGCGAGGATCGACGTGATCGGGCTCGAGCCAGCCGCCACGCTCGTTTACAGCAACGGCAAGCACTTCATCAGCGTGGTGGAGATGCCGGGCACGGGCGCGCCTCCCGCACCGGTTGAGACTCACGTTGAGCGGGGATATTTCGCCTTGTCGTGGAATGACGGTGCAGTCAGCTATTGGGCCGTGTCGGACATGGCGGCGGCAGAGCTCAAGACCTTCGTCAGCCTATTCCAGGCCGGCGCCGAGTCCTGACCTCGCGGAAAGAAGACTATCCTGATCTTTCTCAAAAACGACTATCCTCGTCCGCGTAAGGTCTCGGTAAGGGCTTGGCCCCACTCATTGCGGATATTCGCTTCACAGGGCTTCATGTCATGCTCGATCCCAACCGCAAATCCGTACCGCGCGAGGTCTATGTCTGGGACCCGTTCGTACGC
>JBLMXO010000119.1:0-3573 GCA_050257815.1 Actinomycetota bacterium | reverse complement strand
GTCGCCGAGAAGATCGATGCCGGCATGGTCGGCGTCAATGAAGGCATCTTCTCGAACGAGGTGGTGCCGTTCGGCGGCGTGAAAGAATCGGGCCTCGGCCGCGAAGGCGCGGCCGAAGGTTTGGAAGAGTATCTCGAGGTCAAATATATCTGCCTGGGTGGCATCGATGCATGATTGGTCATGTTTAGGCAGAAATTGCCTATGGAATAAGCTTGGCCAGTCCGGTTGCGAACGGCCATACTCAATCGTGGGCAGATCACAGACTTTAGGAGCGAGCTAGCCGTTAGTAAACATAGGGGAGACGTAAGTATGACCGACGCCCAGCACCGTAAATCCTTCGCCGCATCCCGCCGCTCAATTCTGAAAGGTCTCGGCGCTGCCGCGATCGGTATCACTCTGACCAGTAAGACACGTCGAGCCTTCGCCGACGAGGAGAAGAAGCTCAATTTCTATAACTGGGACACTTACATCGGCGAGACGACGCTCGAAGACTTTAAGAACGCGAGCGGCATCGACGTCAATATGAGCCTGTTCGCGACTAACGACGAGTTGTTCGCCAAGCTTCGCGCCGGCAATCCGGGCTACGACGTCATCGTTCCGGGAAGTGAGTTCGTCGAGCGCATGATCCAGGCCGACATGCTCGAGCCGCTCGACCACGCCAAGATCCCCAATATCAAGAATATCTCGCCGGAGTTCATCAACGACGCGCCGTATGATCCCGGCCGCCAATATTCGATGCCCTACACCTGGCTCGTCATCGGCATCGGCTATCGCAAGTCGAAAGTGAAGGGCGTGCCGGACAGCTGGAAATATCTGTTCGACTCGGACGAGTACAAGGGCCGCATCGCCGTGATGTCTGACGCGAGCGAGCTGTTCCGCAACTGCTTCAAATATCTCGGCAAGTCGATCAACGACAAGTCGCCCGAGCTGATCAAGCAGGCTGAGGCCATGCTGATCAAGCAGAAGCCCAACATCAAGACCTTCCATGAGGACAACGGCCAGGATCTGCTCGCCGCGGGCGAGATCGATGTGGTGATGGAATATAATGGCGACATCGCGCAGGTCATGAAGGAGGACGACGATCTCGATTTCGTCGTGCCGAAGGAAGGTGCCATGCGCCAGTCGGATACGCTCGCCATCCCCAAGGGCGCGCCGCATCCTGAGAACGCGCTCGAGTTCATCAACTTCATCCTGGATGCAAAGACTGGGAAAGAGATCACCGAGACGATCCTGTATCCGTCGCCGAATGCTGCGGCTGTTGCGCTGATGCCGGCGTCCTACAAGGACAATCCGGTGATCTTCCCGCCGGCCGACGTTATGGCCAAGTGCGAGTATCCGCGTTATCTCGGCCCGGAATTCACGCGGCTCCTCGACGAGGCCATGACCAGATTGCGCGCGGCGTGACAAGGAAACTGGCCCAATTGACGTGAGGTAGCGAGCGAAGGGGGCGGTTCCGATGGCGACCCAAACTCAAGAGCGAAGGCTCGCGTTTCTGGCGACGGCCGTTCCGCCCATCGCCTGGATCATCGTCTTCTTCCTCGCTCCTCTCGCCATCGTCTGGGCGTACAGCTTCGGCCAAAACGCGGGCCTCACCGACGTCGAGATCAGCGGCACGTTCGCCAACTATGCGCGCGCGATCCAGCCGCTTTATCTCGGCATTTTCGCCAAGTCGGTGTTCGTCGCCGCGTTGACGACGCTGCTCTGTCTCATCATTGGCTTTCCGGTGGCGCTGGCGATCGTGTTCGCCAGCGAGAAATGGCGGGCATGGCTGCTCCTGCTGATCATGCTGCCGTTCTGGACCAACCTCCTGATCCGCACCTACTCGCTGATGGCGGTGCTGCGCACCGAGGGCTACGTGAATTTCACCCTTGAGTGGCTGTGGAACAACGCCAGCTGGTTCATGACGCTGGTGGGCCTGCAGCCGCTCGGTGACTTCACCCCGCTGCAACTGCTCTACACCAACTTCGCCGTGGTGGTGGGCCTGATCTACGTCCACCTGCCGTTTATGGTGCTGCCGCTCTACGCCGCGCTCGACCGGCTCGACAAGTCGCTGATCGAGGCGAGCCTTGACCTCGGCGCAGGTCACATGCGCACGCTGTTCTCGATCGTGATGCCGCTCGCACTGCCGGGCATCATCTCCGGCATCATCATCACCTTCGTCCCCGCGCTTGGCGCCTATCTGACGCCTGATCTTCTCGGCGGTCCCGACAGCCAGATGATCGCCAACGTGATCGAGCGCCAGTTCAAAGTCGCCAACGACTGGCCGTTCGGTGCGGCGCTGTCCTTCCTGCTGATGTACGCGACCTTCGGGGCGATCGCTCTGCGCGCTTATTTCAGCCGCGGCAGGGCGGCCGACGGTCACGGGTTCTAGCCATGGCCAAGCAACGACGCGCCCCGCTCGAATATAACCGCATGTGGCAGATGCGGGTTTGGCTGCTCGCCGTCTTCTTCTTCCTCTACGCGCCGCTCATCGCGCTGATGGCGTTCAGCTTCAACGACAGCAAGCGCAACACGGTGTGGCGCGGCTTCACTCTCAACTACTATCACAAGCTGTTCAACGACCAGGCGCTGCAGATTGCTTTCGCCAATTCGTTGATGATTGCGTTCATGGCGACGCTCGTCTCGCTCGTCATCGGCGCGCTCGCGGCCGTGTTGCTGTGGCGCTATCGCTTCATCGGCAAGACAGCGGTAGAAGGTGCCTTCACCCTGCCGATCGTCGTGCCGGAGATCTGCATGGGCGTGGCCATGCTGCTGTTCTTCACCCGCGTCATTCCCTGGCCCAACGATCTGATGTGGCCATTCAGCCTCGGCTCGATCACCATCGCGCACGTATCGTTCTGTTTTCCCTTCGTCGCGCTCGTGGTCGGCGCGCGGCTTGCGAGCTTCAACAAGGAGCAGGAAGAGGCGGCGCGCGATCTCGGCGCCAACGATTGGCAGGCGTTCCGCGACGTGTTGCTGCCGCATATGCGCCCGGCATTGATCGCCGGCGCTCTCCTTTCCTTCACCCTGTCGCTCGACGATTTCGTGATTACGTTCTTCACCTCGGGGCCCGATACGATCACGTTCCCGGTCAAGGTCTATTCGATGCTGCGATTCTCGGTAACGCCTGAGGTCAACGCCGCATCGACCATGTTGATCGTGCTCACGATCGCGCTCATGGCGCTGATGATGGTCTTGCAAGGTCGGGAGCGTAAGTAGGGGGTGGATGCCGTGGACCAGAAGCTCACCGACGCCGCCAAGGGCGCCGTCAAGCCGATCATCAGCTTTCGCCACATCACCAAGCGGTGGGGATCGACGGTTGCGGTCGACAATGTCAGCCTCGACATCGAGCCCGGAGAGTTCTTCGCCCTGCTTGGGCCCTCGGGCTGCGGCAAGACCACCTTGCTGCGCATGCTTGCCGGTCTCGAAATCCCGAGCGACGGCCACGTCCTGATCGATGGCCAGGACATGGCCGAGATCCCACCGAACAAGCGCGCGGTGAATATGGTGTTCCAGTCCTATGCCGTCTTCCCGCATATGACGGTCGCCGACAACGTCGCCTATGGGCTCAAGATCGAAGGCGTGCCGAAGCCC
>JBLMXO010000118.1:0-2575 GCA_050257815.1 Actinomycetota bacterium | reverse complement strand
GCGCAACTTCGACATCCGCAAGAACCTGCTCAAATATGACAACGTAATGAACGATCAGCGCAAGGCGATCTTCGAGCAGCGCCGCGAGCTTTTGACCGACGCCGATCTCTCCGAGACCATTGCCGAGATGCGTCGCCAAGTGGTCGACGATCTCGTCATCGCCAACATCCCCGAGAAGTCCTATGCCGAGCAGTGGGACATCGAAACGCTGAAAGAGGCGATGCAGGGCATCTTCGCTCTCGACCTGCCGCTCGAGGACTGGGCGGCCGAAGAGGGCATCGGCGAGGCTGAGATCCACGAGCGTTTGATCAAGGCCGCCGACGAGCGCTTCGCCAAGAAGGCGGCCGATTTCGGCCCGCAGATCATGCGCCAGATCGAGCGCGCCATTCTGCTGCAGACGCTCGATGGACTGTGGCGCGAACATCTCGTGACGCTCGATCATCTCCGCCAGGTCATCGGTCTGCGCGGCTACGGCCAGCGCGATCCGCTGAACGAATACAAGAACGAGAGCTTCACCCTGTTCGAGCACATGCTCGCGCGTTTACGCGAGGCGGTCACCGGCCAGTTGATGCATGTCGAGCTTGCCAAGCCCGAGGACGTGCCGCCGCTCGAGCAGGCCGAGCTTCCGCCGATGGAAGCGCACCACGTCGATGCCACCACCGGCGAGGATGAGTTCGCGCTCGAGACCGCGAATGCCGGCGGCAACGGCAGAGGCGCTGCCAAGCCGCAACGAACGCGCAAATCCGCGGGTGCCGCCACTGCGGCGGCAGCCGTCAATCCGGCCGATCCCTCGACATGGGGCAAGGTGCAGAGGAACGCGCTCTGCCCATGCGGGTCGGGCAAGAAATACAAGCACTGCCACGGCGCCTTCGCGGGCTAGCTCACGGATTAGCGGCGACCTCGGGCAGGCAGCGCTGCTCGATGGCGCTTCCCACTGACGCGAGAGTTCCGGGGGCAAACGCGTAGCGCCCGTTGCACACGCTGACGATGGGCGGCATGCCGGTTTTCTCGAACAGGTCGTGGCCCTTCTTGAGGTCCGACCAGAAGCCTGCCCATTGATCGCCCCGCCGCGCGTTGAGATTGGCGTCAGTCATGCGGAACGGGAAGACATGCACCGGCACCCTCCCCTCGCCCTTGTCAAGCGCCGCAGTGACGAAGCGCCAAAGCTCGTCGACCACCGCGTCGGTCATGGCGTAGCAGCCGATCGACGAGCACCCGCCATGCACCATGATGAAGGAGCCGTCGCGCCCCTTCTCCTTGTCGAAGGCGTTGGGGTAGCCGAGATTGAAGGCGCGGTGCCAGCGGCTGTTTGGATTGAGCTGCTCTTGCGAGATCGTATAGAAGCCCTCAGGCGCTTGGCGGTCGCCCTCTTTCAGCTTGGGCCCGAGCCGTCCCGACCACAAACAGATCGGATAAGTGGCGAAGCGGACGAAATGCCCGTCCTTCTCCACCCATAGCTCGAGCTGGGACTCGAGCTTGAACAGGCGGAGCATCACCGGATCGCCGAGCTTCATCCCTTGCGCCGCCAATCTCTCGTCGAGATGGGCAAGGTCCGGCGTGCCCGGCAGCGCCTGCCCTGAGCGATAGCTCGCTTGGTGCTCGGCGCGCATAGCGTTGATGCGCACGCGATCGAGTGTCTGCCGTCCTTCCGGCGCAAGCGCAAAGAGAATCGCGCCGATCAGAAGCGCCAAGATGAAGAGGCTCAAGAATTCCCGCATGTCAGAAGCCAAAACCCAGAAACCGGAACCCGGAATGTACAACTCCGAAGTCAGAATCGGACCAGATCATTCTGGTTTCTGGATTCTAGATCCTGGCTTCTAACGTCACTTGCCCTTGTTCGCCGGAGTCGGCGTCACGGTCGGCGTCGCCGGGCCGAGCGTGAAGGCGCGGTAGACGGGTTTCTGCGGGCCGAGGGTCAAGCCCATCACCATGGCGAGCGGCTTGGTGAGAGGCGTCTCGTTGGGCTTTTTGGTCGATGCCACTTGCTCAGCCGGCGCGCGCGACACTGGTAGCCTCTCAAAGGCGGGACACGGGCCGGTAGGATCGGCACGCGCGCCATTAACGAAGGCCGCGTTGATCAGATAATGCTTGTCGCACACCGCGACGCGCGGGGGCAGATGCGTGACCTCGAAATAGTCGTAGCCCTCTTTCAGGTTCTTCCAGAAATCGTACCACTCGTCCTTCTGATGCGCGGCCATGTTGGCGGCCGTCATGCGGAAGGGGTAGGCCTGGATCTGGAAGGCCTGCTGGCCGCCCTCGAGCGCCTCACGCGCAAGGGTGAAGATCTCCTCGATCACGCCGTCGGTCATGGCGTAGCAACCGGCAGAGGTGCAGTCGCCGTGCACCATGATGTCCTGCCCAGTGCGGCCAAGCGCACGGTCATAGGCGTTGGGGAAGCCGACATTGAAGGAGAGGTGGTACTTGCTCCGCGGGTTCATCTGGTCTTCCGACACAAGATAGAACCCTTCCGGCGCTTGGCGATCGCCCTGGCTCACCTTGGGGCCAAGCCCGCCGGAATAGGAGCAGATCGGATAGGTCTTGAAGAGATGGAAGCGGCCGTCATCCTTGGCCTTCC
>JBLMXO010000117.1:0-9171 GCA_050257815.1 Actinomycetota bacterium | reverse complement strand
CCATTCTCGGTGGGCGCCGTCTCGCCAATTATCTCACCGTGCTTACGCTCGAGACGCAGACCATCGCGCGCGCCTGCGGCAAGAGCCACGTGCACAATCTTGAACCCGAGGACCTGGTCGCGCTCACCGTCGAGGCGGCAGCCATGGCGAAGGTGCCGCTCGCCGGCACCGATTGGATCCCGGGGGTGAAGTAACGAAAGGGGAGTCTCATGGCCGTCGATCTTGCACACGAGGCCCGCGAACGCGGGATCAAATATTTCCTCATCTCCTATGTCGATTTGTTCGGCACGCTTCGGGCTAAGCTCGCTCCGGCGGCTGCGATCGGCGACATGGCGAAGGAAGGCGCTGGCTTCGCCGGCTTCGCAAGCTGGCTCGACATGACCCCTGCCGATCCCGACGTGCTCGCCATCCCCGATCCGTCGAGCCTGATCCAGCTCCCGTGGAAGCGCGAAGTGGGCTGGCTTGCGGCAGACCCCTATATGAACGGAAAGCCGGTCGGCCAAGCGCCGCGCAACATCCTGAAGACTGTGAAGGAGAAGGCGGCCAAGGCTGGCTATCAGCTCAAGACCGGCGTCGAGTGCGAATATTTCCTGGTCAGCCCGGACGGCGCGGCGATCAGCGACCCCGCCGACATTCAATCCAAGCCCTGCTACGACCAATCGGCGCTGATGCGCCGCTATGATGTGATCAGCGAGATCTGCGACTCGATGCTAGAGCTCGGCTGGGGTCCCTACCAGAACGACCATGAGGACGCGAATGGCCAGTTCGAGATGAACTGGCTCTACGACGATTGCCTGGTCACCGCCGACCGCATGGCTTTCTTCAAGTACATGGTCAAGGCGATCGCCGAGAAGCACGGCTTACGCGCGACCTTCATGCCGAAACCGTTCGCCAACCTGACCGGAAGCGGCTGCCACGTGCATTGCTCGCTATGGAAGGGCGGCAAGAACCTGTTCGAGGATGGCAACGATCCGATGGGTCTGTCGCGCGCGGCCTATAGTTTCATCGGCGGAGTGATGAATGCGGCGCAGGAGCTCTGCTCGATCACCAATCCCACGGTCAACTCCTATAAGCGCATCAACGCGCCGGTGACGCTGTCGGGCGCCACCTGGTCCCCTAACACGGTGACTTTCGCCGGCAACAACCGCACGCACATGATCCGCATTCCCGGCGGCGGGCGGTTCGAGTTCAGACTCGCCGACGGTGCCGCCAATCCCTATCTCCTTCCCGCCGCCCTGCTCGTCGCGGGACTCGACGGCATCGTCAAGGGGATTGATCCCGGCAAGCCGCTCGACATCGACATGTATGCCGAGGGCCACAAGGCGCCGAAGGACACCAAGAAGCTCCCGCTCAACCTGCTCGATGCGTTGAGGATCACGGAGAAGTCCAAGCTGCTGCGAAGCGAGCTCGGCGATGAGTTCGTCGATTCGTACATCAAGCTCAAGATGCGCGATTGGGACGACTATTCGCGCCAGCTCACGCCGTGGGAGCGCGCCAACACGCTCGACTGTTAAGCGGGAAAAAAGAGGCGCCGGCGGTCTCCCGTCAGCGCCTCGACTTCAGAGTTCGGTCAGGCCCGTTGAGGCTCAAGCCTTAACGGGCCTTCCCATGCGCGCTTCTAGTAGTAGCGATCGATCGACGCTCTGGTTTCGTCGCCGCTACGGTCGGCCTTCATATCTTCGGCAATCTCTTCATTTTCATGGCGCGTCTGGAGGATGTGCCAGCCGATCCAGAAGATGAACCCGAGGATGACCATGACCACCTCCCATCCCTGGAAGGGATAGATGGCGCCGACATCCTTGAGGTCGACAGCCCAACTCGTGATTCCATTCGTCGACATTTTCGTTCTCCTCTCGGATGCTATTTGATCATGGCCTTCTCGGCTTCGCCGACTTCGCGTACCGATTCCATGAAGACGTGGTTGAGGGCAAAGTCGACACCCTCGAGCTCGACCTTCTGCGGCACGCGTAACAGGCCCATGCCATCCATGATCTTGCAGACGATCCAGGTCGGGATGAGGCCAAGCGCGAACATCAGCACCGCGCCGGCGAAGTTGCCGAGCGGGTTGATGTGGGCGAAGCCCTCATAGGGTGAGGACGGCTGTCCCCACAACATGAAGCCCGCAACGACCACGCCGAAGAATCCGCCGTAGCCGTGCACCGCGACGGCGCCCACCGCATCGTCGATCTTGAATGTGCGCTCGACCCAGTAGTGGAGCTTGTAGCAGATGGCGGGAACGATGGCGCCGATCAGCATCGCCTGGATCGGATGATAGAGATCGTTGCCGGCCGAGGCGGAGATGATGCCGCACAGTCCGCAGGAGAATGTCCAGTACGGATCGCCCTTGGAGATGATGTAGCCACTCATCATGCCGCCGGCGAGCGACATCAGGAAGTTGAAGGTAATCGCCGAAAGCGTCGTCGGGGCGAGATAGATATTCGTCGCCGTCCACGTTGTGCCGGTGATCTGTCCCCCGATCGTCTCAGGGCCAATGATCGGGATATTGCACGCGGCATAGAAGCCCCAGAACCCCGTGTAGATCAGGAACAGGCCGATCGTGACGAGCCAGACATTGTGCGGAGGAATGTCGCGCGGCGTCCCATCGGGGCGGAATTTGCCAACGCGGGGACCGAGGACGATCAAGAAGGCAAGAGCGGAGCCACCGGCGATGGCATGAACGACGCCAGAAGCATAGGCATCATGATAGCCCCAAAGCTTGACCATCCAACCTTGCGGATGCCAGCCCCAGGCCGCGTCCAGGATCCACAGAACCGAGCCGAGCAGCACGGCGATGACCCAGAAGGCGCCGGAACGGGCGCGCTCGATGATCGACCCCGAGACGATCGAGGCGGTCGTGATCGAGAACAGGAGGAAGGCGCCCCAGAACACACCGTTCAGGCGGTGCCAGACCAAGGCGTCGGCGGCCGTGACGCCCTTCTCACCGGGATTGACGCCGGAGAGATGCGCGGCCATGAGCGGATTCCAAGGCTCGGCATAGGGTGCCGAAACCAGTCCTCCGGTAATTCCGGGGCCGTTCGGAAACGCGAAATAGATCCACCAACCGAAGAGGAAGAAGGTAACGGTCACGACCGGGATCGCGATCGCATTCTTCATCAGTGTTTTGAGGTGGTTGCGTCGGCGAGACACGCCAACTTCGTACGTACAGAAGCCTACGTGGATGAGAAACATCATCACGATCGTCACGAAGTAGTAGAACTCCGTGAAGATCGTAGTCAGTGCATTTAAGTTGCCGTCCATTCTAGTACCCCCCTTTTCTCTCAACCTCCGGAATCGCGTGCATGAGCCAAGTCCACGCGCCCTCCGGCGGACGATTCAGCCGCCAGTCTGGCCCACCTCGTTTCGATTGCGCAGGCTTGCTGTCCCGCGACGAGCGCCACGGCATTGTGTTGCCGTGGGTTCCCTCCATGTTAGCGTGATGCTATGAGGCGCCCTCAGCGCCGTCAACCGACATGAAACTCACTTTCCCCACAGGAAACGAAAAAAGCGCCAATCTTCCAGTGCTTTGGCCCACATTGGGCCCTAAGCGGCGCCCACGGGAAGAAAAGATTCTGCCGTGAAAGCCTTGCGCCAGAATACCATGCGCGATGACTTCATCGCCTGGCAGTGCCGCATCAGGCAGATCGCCATGCGCGAGGATTTGGGGCGTCCTACCTGCGGCATGAGGCCGCGTGTGCTGCGCCTGTCGGGCGAGGAAATCGCGAGCGCCCTGACCGTTCTCATCGTGCCCAAGGCACCGCGCGAGTCGACGTCGTTCTTCCGCTTCCAGGTGATGCGCACGCGAGATCCGCGCGATCTTTATCAACGCGGGCTCGCCTATCTCCAGGCCGACTATTTCCACCGCCCAGAGAGCTTCAGCGATCGCTTGACCGCGGTCCTCGATCGCACCTCTCCCCTCGCGGCAACTCTTCTCGCCGAGAAGAGATGCGTGCTCGAGTTCGACCAGTTCGCGCAAGTCTTCCGGATTCCTTGCGCCGTGCGGCAGCTCGGCGAGCGTGACGAGGCCCGCGAAGCGACACTGTGGCATAACCGCATCTTCAATCCGGCTCTGCCCGACGCCGTCACTGTGCTTCAGTTCAAGCCGGACTGGAGTTCGGCGGTCGGGACCATGGGTTGATCCCAATCGCGCTTTCGCCAACTCCGGAACAGGAAGCAGCCGAGAGTCGTGGCTGCGATGCCGACGGCGTGTAGCGCCACGGCCGAGACTGATCGGCACGCTGCGAAGCTTCAGCGGAGCAAACGCTCCCATCGGCTAGCCCCCCCATCGGCTAGAACTTGCGATAGGCCTTGTTCAGATCATTCAGCGGATGCTTGGGCGAGGTTTGGAATCTGACCAAGAGCTCACGCGCAAGCATGTCGCGGTCTTGTTGATTGTCGGGCAGCTTCATCTCTTTGGGGATGCGCACCCAGCCATTGATGTTGCGGTCGAAGATCGCCGGTTGGCCAGCTTCGTAGCCCATATGTACGTCCTCGAGCCAGTTAAGGTCGTCCCACCCCATGAATTCCATGTAGGCCTTGAGATAGGGCGTCAGCCGCTCGTAGTCGGGAACGAGATTGACGTCATAGCGATAGCCAATGTGCTGGCCGATCTGCTGCTCGCGCGCGGTATCGAGGCCGGCCGCATCTTTCAGATATTTATCGACGTCGTTGCCGGTTTTGCCCTTCCTGGCTCTTCCGGTGCCTTTGGCGGCCTTACCGTTCTTGCCGCTCCTCCCGGTCTTGTGACGCTTGGCAACCATGCTGTCTGCTCCCCTCAGCCGATCTTGTGATAGTTCTCGACGCCGACCGTGTAGTCGGTGCCGGCGAGAGGCACCTGCGCCATGGCCGACGCTTCGAGCGTCAGCGCGGCAAGGTCCTCGGGCTCCAGGCTGTGCACGCTCGTCTTGCCGCAGGCACGCGCCAGCATCTGCGCTTCGAGCGTGAGCGTGTGCAGGAAATTATAGACGCGCTCGGCTGCCTCATCGGGATCAAGCCGCATCCTGAGCTCGGGATCTTGCGTGGCGACGCCAACCGGGCAACGGCCGGTATGGCAGTGGTAGCAGTGGCCAGCCGGAACGCCGATCTCGTTCTCGAAATCGGCTTCCGGAATATCCTTGTTGCAGTTGAGCGCCATCAGAACGGAATGGCCGATGGCCACAGCATCGGCGCCGAGCGCCATGGCCTTGGCAACGTCGCCGCCATTCCTGATGCCGCCGGCATAAACGAGGCTGATCTCGCCACGCTTGCCGAGTTCGTCAATGGCGCGGCGCGCCTGACGGATGGCGGCGATACCGGGCACGCCGGTGTCCTCCGTCGCGATATGAGGACCGGCGCCGGTGCCGCCTTCCATCGCGTCGATATAGATGGAATCGGGCCCGCATTTCACCGCCATGCGCACGTCGTCATAGACGCGCGCGGCGCCGAGCTTGAGCTGGATCGGAATCTCCCAGTTGGTCGCTTCCCTGATCTCCTCGATTTTCAGCGCGAGGTCGTCAGGCCCGAGCCAGTCGGGATGGCGCGCCGGCGAGCGCTGGTCGATGCCGGCGGGAAGCGAGCGCATCTCCGCCACCTGGTCGGTGACCTTCTGCCCCATGAGATGGCCGCCCAAGCCCACCTTGCAACCTTGGCCGATGAAGAACTCGCAGGCATCGGCCAGTCGCAAATGGTGCGGATTGAAGCCGTAGCGCGACTGGATGCACTGATAGAACCACTTGATCGAATAGCGCCGCTCGTCGGGGATCATGCCGCCCTCGCCCGAGCAGGTGGCAGAGCCCGCCATGGTGGCGCCGCGGGCAAGCGCGATCTTCGCCTCGTAGGACAGCGCGCCGAAGCTCATGCCGGTCACGTAGACCGGAATGTCGAGCACCATCGGCCGTTTGGCCTTGGGGCCGATCACCGTCTTGGTGTCGCATTTCTCGCGATAGCCCTCGATGACGAAGCGCGTCAGCGTGCCGGGCAGGAAGGTGAGGTCGTCCCAATGCGGAATCTTCTTGAACAGAGAGAAGCCGCGCATGCGGTAGCGGCCGAGCTCCGACTTCACGTGGATGTCGTTGATGACCTCCGGCGTGAAGATTTGGCTCCGACCCAGGATGAAACGTTGCGACTCGGCCGGCTGTCTCGCCGCGCCGTTTCCTCCGTTCTTGTTCTTCTTTGCCATCGTACCCAGTCCTCGCCCCTATCACAGCACCAGCTTCTTCTCGGTCGGCTCGAGATTGTCGTAGTTCCACAATTGCTTGCCAGCCACGATCTTGCGGAAGGCGCCGATGCCGCCTTTCGGCATGACGTCGTACATGCGGAGCTTGCGCTCGAGCCATTTCTTGTCGAAGTCGTTGATCTCGCTCCACACGGCATCGACGCCGAGGCTCTGCGGCTCTCCGCCGATATAGATGGTGCCGTCATACATCGAGTCGCCGAGATTCTTGCCGGCGTTGCCGCAGATCACCATGCGCCCGCGCTGCATCATGAAGCCGGTGAAGGCGCCGGTATCGCCGCCGACGATGATGGTGCCGCCCTTCATGTCGATGCCAGTGCGCGAGCCGACATCGCCCTTGCAGACGAGGTCGCCGCCTCTGATCGCGGCGCCGAATTGCGACCCCGCATTCTTCTCGATGATGACCGTTCCGCTCATCATGTTCTCGGCGCAGGACCAGCCGACGCGGCCGGAGATGCGCACATTGGGTCCGTCGATCAGACCGAGACCGAAATAACCGAGCGAGCCCTGGATGATGAGATTGAGGCGATTGAGAATGCCGACGGCGATCGAGTGCTTGGCGCCGGGATTTTTGAGCACGATGGTGCCGTAGCCGTCCTTCATCAGACTCCTGATGCGGAGATTGACGGCGTTTGAGGAAAGATCGGCGCAATCGATCTCCCCGCGCTTGTTGAAGTCGACGTCAAAGGCGCCCGGAAGACTGAAGCCGTGCTCCTCGGTGAGATCGATGTCGAAGAACTTCTCGAGCGCCCGTCCGGTAAGCTTCTCGGTATGCATGCCCATCTCATAGGACATGCGCTCCTGCTCGGAGGGTGCCGAGCGCGTTAGCGCTGCCATACGCGCACCTCCTCATCGTAAGGATCAGAGGTATCGATCTCGCGCGGGAGAAGCGTGCGGATGGCGACCTCCTCGGAGGCAAGCGCGACGAGATTGTCGCTCTCGTAAAGCACCATGGGCTTCGCCGCCATGGTGTCCTTGGCCATGCCGAGCTCGTTTTCCGTCGCCACCACATAGGTGAACACGCCGTCGATGTCCTTGATCGAGGATTTGAGCGAATCTTCGAGCGTCGCGCCCTGCTCGAGATTGTTGGCCGTGTAGACGGCGAGCAGCTCGGAATCGCAGTTCGACATGAACCGGTGGCCGAGGCGCTCCATCTCGCGGCGCATGATCCAGTAGTTGGTGATCTGGCCGTTATGGACGACGGCGATGTCGTTATAGGGATAGGCCCAATATGGATGCGCCGAGCGGATGTCGACGTCGGACTCCGTCGCCATCCGGGTGTGGCCGATGCCGTGCGTGCCCTTGAAGCCGCCGAGCCCATACTGGTCGGACACAACGCTCGCATCGCCGAGATCCTTGATCAACTCAAGCGCGCTACCGAAGGACAGCACTTCGGCGCCATCGATCCGCTCGATGTCGGTGGTGAGTTGCCGCGTATCGCCGGAATAGCGCAGGCGGTAGCGGAAGGCGTAAGGGGTCGGCTCCGAAGCTTCGATTGTTTCAGCACCGAGTTCGGCGAGGCGGTTGTCGACTTGCGCCTGGCGCTCCCTGATCTTCTGACGGATGTGATGATCCTTGGCGAGATCTTCCTGCTCGGCGAGCTTGAAGCGCATGACATATTCGTCAGGCGCCGACACGCCGTATATGGCGAACCCGGTCGAATCGGGACCGCGATGCTTGAGGCTCTTCAGCATCGCCGTCATCTCCCTGCCGACGCTGGTTGCGCCGTCGCGGTGGATGAGCCCAGCAATTCCACACATCGTTGTCTCCTCCCTGTCTCGCTGCCGCTTCGCTTACGGCAGGCAGTCGAGATACATCTTGAGGTCCCATTCCGTCGCGGTGTGCAGGAAACGCTCCCACTCGTCCCGCTTATATTCATCGTAGAGGCGGTACATCTCACCGGGCAGAGCCGAGCGGATGACGTCGTCCTTCTTGAGCGCTTCGAGGGCATCGCCGAGCGTCATCGGCAATTTCCGCACCTGCTTGCCGGCTTCCATCGCTTGATAGATGTTGCGCTCCTCGGGCGGGCCGGGGTCGAGATTGCGCTTCAACCCATCGTCCATCGCCATGAGCAGAGCGGCTGCCATCAGATGCGGGTTCACCATGGCATCGACCGCGCGATATTCGAAGCGGCCGGGTGCCGAGACGCGCAAGCCGGTGGTGCGATTCTGGAAGCCCCAATCGGCGAACACCGGCGCCCAGAAGCCCGTATCCCATAGCCGCCGATAGGAGTTGACGGTCGAGCAGCCGATGGCGGTCAGTCCGCCGAGATGAGCGACGATGCCGCCGATCGCCTTAAGTCCGATCTTGCCCGGCAGCTGGATGTCATCGGTGTCGGGCATGAAGGTGTTGTCGCCGCCCTTGCGGTAGACATAGTTCTGCTCCATGCCGGGCAGCTTGCTCATGTCGTTGCCGAGCGGCTTCACCTCGTCCGAGCCGCCGCGCCAGAGCGAGATGTTGTGGTGGCAGCCATTGGCCGACACGCCCATGAACGGCTTGCACATGAAGCAGGCGATGATGCCGAACTCGCGCGCCACCTGAGCGCAGATCTGGCGATAGGTGGCGAGCCGGTCAGCGGTGCGGGTGCAATCGTCGAAGCTAAAATTGAGCTCAAGCTGGCCGGGCGAATCCTCGTGATCGCCCTGGATCATGTCCAGGCCCATCTGGCGACAATAGTCGATGACGCGGAGATAGACGGGGCGCAAGCTCTCGAACTGGTCGATGTGGTAGCAGTACGGATTGGAATAGCCGCCGGCCGGCTTGCCCTCGGCGTCCTTCTTGAGCCACATCATCTCGGGCTCGGTGCCGTGCCTGAGCTCGAGCCCGTGGTCCTTCTTGAACTGCTCATGCAGGCGGCGAAGATTGCCGCGCGCATCGGCAGTCAAGAACGCGCCCGGCTGCTCGCGCTCCTCGCGGTTCCGGAACAGCGTGCACCACATGCGCGCCACCCGCTTGTCCCAGGG
>JBLMXO010000116.1:0-3636 GCA_050257815.1 Actinomycetota bacterium | reverse complement strand
TGTTCTTCGGCATCTACTTCGCCGCCGACCCTCACACCTATGTCGACATCGTCGCGCGGGTCTCGCCGCCTCACCGGCGCGAGGCGATCCTCGAAGTGATGTACGAGACGGGCGAGCGCCTTAGGCGCTGGCTAATTGGCCAGGGCATCTCCATGGCGGTGATCGGCACCCTCACCTATGTCGGTCTCCTTATTCTTGGCGTCCCGATCGCCTTCGTGCTTGCTCTCTTTGCTGGGCTGGCGGGCTTCCTCCCCTATCTTGGTCCAATCATCGGCGCGATCCCCATGGTGCTCGTCGCCGGCGGCGTGAGCCTCGATCTTGCGCTGTGGGTGGTCGGGCTCTACGTGATCATCCAATTTCTTGAGAGCTATCTGCTCAGTCCGTTGATCCAGGCGCGCGCGGTGTCGATGCCACCGGCCGTGGTCATCTTGAGCCAGCTTGTGCTCGGTGCTGTGTTCGGGCTGTTGGGGCTCGCTCTTGCCACGCCTCTTGCCGCCGCCTCGACCGTCCCGCTCCGCTACATCTTCGGCATGGACAAGCGCGGCGGGACAACTGCGCAACCGTCGCACAGATAGGGAGTTCGCATGCGCCTCTTGTTCTTCGCTGGCTCGACGCGAGAGGGGTCTTACAACAAGAAGCTCGCGCGGCTCGGCCAGCATATCGCTGAGGCGAACGGCATTGAGGCGGTGTTCGTCGATTTGAGGGATTATCCGATGCCGATCTATGACGGCGATCTCGAAGCGAACGAAGGACCGCCGCTCAAAGCGCGCGAATTCAAGGCATTGCTCGGCGAATATCAGGGCGTGTTCATCGCGAGCCCTGAATACAATTCCTCGATCACGCCACTGCTCAAGAACACTCTCGATTGGGTGAGCCGGGTCAAGGGAAAGGGCGAGAGCGGGCTCGAAGTGTTCAAAACCAGAGTGTTTGCCATCTCGGGCGCCTCGCCCGGTTATTACGGCGCCATGCGGAGCCTGCTTACGCTTCGCCAAGTCCTCGCGATCGGGCTCGGCGCGCTGGTCATTCCCGAGCAGATCGCGGTACCCCGCGCCATGGACGCGTTCGAGGCCGATGGCAGCCTCAAGGACAAGGGCCAGCAGGCCCTATGCAAGGGCGTGGTCGAGGCGCTCGCCGTCGCGGCGCGAAAATTTGCGTGAAGGCCATAGGGGTGCCGCTTATGGCATCCCTCGCGCAGATGATAAGATCAGCGAGGCAACGAACCGGGAGGCGGAAAGATGCGCAAACTCGTCCTCGTGCTTATGACTGCTGCGGTCCCTTTCGGTATCGCCAGCGCCAACGTTCAGGCGGCGAGCAACCACCTGAAAGTCACTCAGATCAAGGTCTGCCTTACCCCCATCGGCTGGTGCACCGACTACACGCTCGCAAGGAGTCCCCACACCACCGTCTGCTATTGCCAGCACCATCAGCAAACCGTGGGACACGTCACTTCGCGGATCGGGATTCTCCCATCGGTCCCGAGTATCGACTGAGTGCCGAGGAGGCACCGATATGAGAAATGGACTGCTGCTGCTGTTGGCGGGGGTGCTCGTTTCTCCCGGACCAGCGGAGGCCAAGATCAATATTCCTCGCTATGCGACCGAGTTGGGGCCGCCGCTTTGTCTGATCGATCGCGACCATTGCCTGTGCGGGGGCTTTTACCGCGATCTCGGCAACGGTAACTGCGAATGCAGACATGCCAGTGGCCGGATAGTTCGCAGGAACACAACCACTGCACCGCTCTGCAAATGACGTTCGAACGCGCATGACCAAAGCAAGCCGCAGGCTCGTCGTCGCGCTCGACGTGCCGAGCGTGGAGGAAGCGCGGGCACTCGTCGCCAAGCTTGGTAACAGCGTGGGCGTCTACAAGATTGGACTTGAGCTTCTGTTCTCAGGCGGCTTCGCTCTGGCGCAAGAGCTCGCGAGCCACGGTCATTCGGTGTTCGTCGATGCGAAGCTGCTCGACATCGAGGCGACGGTCGAGCGGGCGACGGCGGCAATCGCGCGGATGGGCGTCACCTTCCTCACCGTGCACGCGCTCGACAAGAAGACGCTTCAGGCAGCCGTGCGCGGGAGGGGCGAAAACCCGCTCAAGCTGCTTGGCGTTACGGTGCTGACCAATCTCTCGGCCTCGGATCTCATCGAGCAGGGCATCGATCATCCTTTGCAAGAATTGGTGCTGCATCGCGCGAACCTTGCCAAGGAAGCGGGCTTTGACGGCGTGATCGCCTCGGGCCACGAGGCGGCGGCGATCCGCAAGATTTCTGGACCTGACTTCCTCATCGTTACGCCGGGGGTTAGGCCACAAGGCGCGCCTGCGCAGGATCAGGCGCGCGCCGTGACGCCGGCAATGGCGATCGCGGCTGGCGCCGATTATCTCGTGGTCGGACGCCCTATCACTCGCGCCTCTGATCCGCGCGTTGCGACGGAGGCCATCGCGGCTGAGATCGCCGCGACTTTCTCAAGCTAGCTCGGCCAGCCGCGCTTCGATCGCGACCGTGAGCGTATCGGGGTTGCCCTCGATCAGCACCTGCTTCAGCCGCGACTTGCCGCCTTGCGTCACTGAGACAGATGAGGGCGGGACCTTCAGCCAATGGGCGATGAGCCTCTCGAGCGCATCATTGGCGCGGCCGGCTTCGGGAGCCGCGCGCACGCGTGCCTTCAGCACCGTGTCCCCGCCGAACGTGTCAATACCGGCAATCTCGTCGCGGCCCGACTTCGGCGTCAAGCGCACAGGGAGCATGACGCCCGTGGTAACGCGGCGAAGATTGAGCTTGAGACTTCCCGCGCTCAAAGACCGGCTGAGGGCTCGAACAGCGGCAAGATCCAGCCGAGCAGCACCACGTCGCGGATGAAGAGCAGGAACAGGATCAGGATCACCGGCGAGATATCGATGCCGCCGAGATTGGGCAGGATGTTGCGGATCGGCCGCAACGCTGGCTCGGTCAGCCGGTAGAGCATATCGGCGACCTGATAGACGAAGCGGTTGTGGGTGTTCACCACGTTGAAGGCGATCAGCCAGCTCAGAATCGCGCCGGCGATGACGACCCAGATATAGAGGTCGATCACGAGAATGATGAATCCGATCAAAGGCACCATCAACAGACCTCCTCGCTTCGAGCCGACCATGTAGCGGACAGGCGGCGAAAAGGGCAAGCGTTGCGTCAGGAGGGGTTAGCCTCGCTTGACAGGGCGGAAGGGCGATCCCTAAATGCCCCCGGTTCGGGGCCGTAGCTCAGTTGGGAGAGCGCAGCAATCGCACTGCTGAGGTCAGGGGTTCGATCCCCCTCGGCTCCACCATCTATCTTCCACGCTTCATTAAGCAGAACCTTTTCGGGGTTCGGCCGTTGTCAAACCTCGGGCGGCCGGGCACAGTGTTGCCCTTGCCACAGCTAACTGATGATGGAGCCCTCGATGTTCCATGCAACGAACGTGCTGACGGTGATTGGCGTCTTGGCCCTGATGGTGCTCGGCTTAGCGCTCTCGGCGGAGAACGTGGCGGCGAGGAGTGCCGGTTTGGGCTACTCCTGCCCTAACGGCGCCTGTGCCTGCTCGGGCCCGAGCGGCAGATGCTACCGATCGTGCAAGGGCGATGTCTGTCATTGCTATTGCAAGCAGGACGACGGCACGATTTGGAAG